>JAIQGF010000019.1 GCA_020072845.1 Terriglobia bacterium | reverse complement strand
ATGACCGGCACCAAGGTATTGGATTATTTCCATTCGGAGATGCATCAGGTTGCGTCTTTGCGCAGGCACTCGTCGCTCAGACTCTCAGCGTGCCCGCCGGCCTTCCCGACTGGGCCTTCAACGTACCCGACAAAATCCAGCCGTCCGCTGCGCGGCCGGATGGGATCGTTCGAGCCAATGGCAGCGCGAGGGAATACGATGCTGCCAAAATTGCCGGCAATGCGAATCCGCCTGATTGGTTTCCGGACGAACATCCACCCGCGCCGCGGTCTGTCAAAGGCGACACCGGCATTGCCTTGACGAAACTCCGGCCCGCGGGTAAGGCTCAGATCAACGGGCGGCGTGTGGACTCATTCGCATTGCTCACGCCGGGCGTGAGCAATGATGGCAACTACGGCTTGCTGAGCTTCCGGGGCGTCGCCGGCCAAAACTCGTTCCTGGTGGACGGCGTGGACACGACCGAGCAGTTTTACGGCGAGAATGCGGGGCGCACGCGCATTGCGTCGCAAATCTCACAGGATGCCGTCGATCAGTTTCAGGTGTTGACCTCCAACCCTACCGCTGAATACGGCCGCGCCATGGGCGGCATCATTAATACGGTCACGAAGAGCGGCACCAACGACGTGCATGGCTCGGCGTTCTGGTTCTACCGCAGCACGGGATTCAATGCGCTGGACGCACTCTCCACGATTACCCCGTCGGAAAAGCGGAACCAGATGGGGGCGAATATTGGGGGGCCGATCATCAAGGACAAGCTGTTTTACTTTTTGAGCACCGAAATTTCGCGGCGCGCCTACCCGATCATCAGCAGCATGAACACTACCGCAGTCAATGGCGCCACCCAGTCGTGGAATTCGTGCGGGGTGGCCAGTGGGGGCAACCCGGCCGCCACGCCGGCGCAATGCGCCGCCATCAATGGGCTCCTGCCACGCTTCTACGCCGTGATCCCGCGCCGGCTGGATCAGGAGCTTTATTTGGCCAAACTCGACTATCGTGTTTCCGAGCGCAATACCCTGAGCGCCAGCTTCAACTTCCTGCACGAGCTGTCGCCGAACGGGATCCAGAGCGCCACCGTGTTGACCACCGGCACCGCCATCACCAGCAACGCCAACGACGCGGTAACGGTAAAAAATGGAAGAATTCAGTGGACCACGGTGCCCACCTCCACCTTTTCGAATGAGTTCCGCTTTGGCCTGGCCACCGACCGGCAGGCCGATGATCTAAACCCTGCCCTCACGGGCCCCGGCCTCGGGATGCTGAATCTGACTGTCAACAGCACCGGCATTGGCACGATCAACTATGTGCCCCGTGTCGAACCCAACGAACGGCGCTTTCAGTGGGCCGATAACGCCACCTGGGTGAAGGGCACGCACACCATCAAGTGGGGGGCCGATATTGCCAGCACCCGGGACTACGTCTACTACGCCAGCAACTATAACGGCAGCTACACCTACCAGACGGTGAACGCCTTCGCCCTCGATTATTCCGACAACACGACGGGCGCGAAGCACTGGCAGTACTTTAACCAGACCTTTGGGAATCCGGCGATCACTTACACGATCAACGACTTGGGGTTTTACCTGCAAGACCAGTGGCGTATGACCCGGAAGCTGACGCTCAACTACGGGGCGCGCTACGAATATGCCCAGATTTCGCAGCCGAAGGTCTGTAACCAGGATTACCCGCTCACCTGCCACGTTCCTTCGTCGAACCTGAACCTGGCGCCGCGGATTGGCATTTCCTACGCGCTGAACGACAAGACGGTTCTGCAAGCCGGTTTCGGCATCTACCACGCGCGGTTCCAAGGCGGCACTCTCGACGACCTGTACACCACCGGCAACGGCATCTACCAGCCCAGCATCTCGCTGAATGCCACCCAGGCAGCGCAAAAGACCGCCGGCCCGGTCTTCCCGAACACCCTGCCGTCGCTTCCTGCCGGCGGCACCGGGGCGTCAGTGCCCAGCATCCAGATGGTGGCGCCGAATCTGAAAACGCCCTATTCGGAGCAGGGCAATTTCGGCATCCAGCGCCAGCTCACGAAAGACACGGTTTTGAACGTCTCCTATCTCTGGAGCCGCGGCGTGCAGCTCTACGGGATTCGGGACTTGAATCTGCCAACAACCTTGACGAATTTCACCTACCAGATCGCCGACGCCAGCGGGAATGCTGTGGGCAGTTACACCACTCCCGTGTACACCGGAAAGCGTCCGGATACGCGTTACAACACCATCGCTTATGCGGAGAATGCCGTGAACAGTTACTACAACGGCCTCTCCGTGCAGTTAAACAAACGCTTCTCGCACGGGTTCCAGGCGGCGGCCTCGTATACCTGGTCGCACGAAATTGACGATGGCCAAACCTACGCCCAAAGCAACAACACCCTGTGGTTGAGTTCACCGACGTACTGGCTCAACAACGGAAACTACCTGGGTGATAGGGGTACTGGCGCCCTCGATCAGCGTCATCGCTTCGTGTTCGCCTGGGTCGCGTCGCCCACGTTCACGCACCGCGACGGTGGGTTCTTCAAGTACGTGGTGAATAACTGGGAACTCTCGAACATCACTACGCTGGCGAGTGGTCACCCATACGGCAGCCCACAGATCTACGTGACTGACACCCCCGTTACCGGCATGTATTCCAATTCCACGGTGAACGGGTCGGGGTTAAGCTACCGCGTACCGTGGCTGCCGGTGAATAGCTACATGCTGCCAGCGTTCTACCGGGCGGATGCACGGCTCAGCAAAATAATTCCGATTACCGAACGCTACAAGGTGGCTCTGAGCTTCGACGTGTTCAACCTTACCAACTCGTGGGTGGCCACCGGCTACAACAGCAGCCGGGCTTACCAGGAGGCCAAGGGCGTGATCACGGCGTCGCCAAGCTTGCTGTATATCCCCTCCGGCGATGCCATACCGCCCGACGGCACCTTGGCGCGCCGCATGCAAGTGGGCATCCGCTTCACCTTCTGAGGAGGCTTTTCTCGTTCTAAAGGCAGCGATTAGCAATTAGCACAGGCCCGGCGGAAGATAGCCGGGCCGATTTTATTGGTGATTGCTAATTAGCACCGCGGCGGTGTTTGGCGGATTGACCTGATCCATCATAGGGACGCGGCGACCGCTTGTCGTTCTTGGGCGCAAAACAGGCTTGAAAACCCTTATGTCGCCATCGTTGCGGGCGGGGGCGACGTTGAGCAGATATGCCAGCAGGGGGTAAACGTCCACATTGGGGAAACCAGGCAAGGTACGGTGCGGCTTGAAGGCGGGACCGGCGGCGACAAAAATGGCGCGCATTTCCGGGGCGGCATTGTCATAACCGTGATCGCCGCCGTACTTCTTGTCGGGGTGTTTGGCAAGGTAGTCGTGCGAAGTGATCGTCCAACCGACATCGGCG
The DNA here is from genome assembly GCA_020072845.1 of Terriglobia bacterium. Classification (NCBI taxonomy): domain Bacteria; kingdom Pseudomonadati; phylum Acidobacteriota; class Terriglobia; species Terriglobia bacterium. The sequence goes on along the minus strand of JAIQGF010000019.1, from coordinate 62,177 downwards.
ACCGCGATCACCGGGGTGATCCGCGGATTGCCGCTGAAGTGCAGCCGCTGGGGCACGGTGTCCGGGGTGTAGACGGTGAGGTGGGGCACAAGTTTGAGTTTCGCGAGCAGCGCCGCATGGTTGCCGTCCTTCGCCTTGACGGCCAGCACGGGCGTGGTGTCAACCACGATGACGCTAGAGGGGTTGACGTAGTCGTCGAGCATGATTAGGCGCTCGCGAGAGCAGGCAGCCATGCCGTGATCGGACACGACGATGATATTGACCTTGTCTTCAATGCCACGAGCACTCAGACCTTGAAGCAGGAGTCCGATTGCCTGGTCAACGCGCTCCATGGCGGCGAAAAGTTGGGGTGAGTCCGGGCCGAAATCGTGGCCAGCCTGGTCCACGTTTTCGAAGTAGAGAGTGAGAAACGTGGGCCGCTCGGGCGCAGGCAGATCGAGCCACGCGAGCACCTTATTGACACGGTATTCAAAGGTGGTCTTCTCGTCAAAGGCCTCCCCGTAGGTAGGCATGAGGCCTTCGATGGCGGCTTCGCTGCCCGGCCAGTACATGGGAGCAGTCTTTTGCCCGGCCTTCTGCGCCGTCACCCAGATGGGCTCGCCGCCCCACCAGCGGGGGTCACGCACCTGCTGGCGGTCGGACATCTTGAAGGTGGCGCGGAAGTCGTCGTCCCACATGTTGTTGGCAACGATGCCGTGATGGGCCGGGTAGAGCCCGGTCACGATAGTGTAGTGATTGGGAAAAGTCTTGGTGGGAAACGACGGGACCATGTAGCGGGCACGCACGCCGCGGGCGATGAGGGAGCCGAGATTGGGGGTTGGGGCCTTGCCGAAATAGTCGTAGCGGAAGCCGTCGATGGAAATCAGGATGACGGTGGGCTTCAGATGGCGGGCATCGGCAGCGAAGGCGCTGTGGGCGAGCAGCAGGAGAACGAGGACAACATAAGCCCGCAGTTTTCGGGAGATGAGCAGTTTGATCATGAGGAGGACGGAGAAGAATAACAGGTTTTAGGTCTTAGGTTTTAGGTCTTGGGCTTCAGGTTCTAGGCTTTAGATTTCAGGCTTTGGGCCTTGGGTTTTGGGCTTTAGGACACGCAGGCTTGGGGCAAAAAGAAAGGCGGCGGATGAATCCGCCGCCCTTTGCTGAGAAACCGCAGATTAGAAGATGAACTTGAACGAGAACTGCGCCTCGAACGGGGTGCCGGCGTTGTTGGAAGTGATCAACGCGTTGGTGACCGAGTCGCGCAGGTGCAGGAAATTCGGGTTGTTGGTCCAAGCGCCGCCGGGGATACCGCAGGTGTTGACGCTGCTGGAACAGAAGTTCGTCACCGTGGTACCCGAATAGGCCAAGTTCTTGAAGTTGAAAATGTTGAACATCTCGGCCGAGAGCTTGATCGACTTCGACTCGGTGAGCTTGATGTTTTTCTGCACACGCATGTCGACGAAGGTCAAGGCGCGGTTGGTGAAGGAGTTGCGCTTGGCGGGAACGCCGAGAGCCCAGTAGGGACGGTCGTTGTTGGTCTTGTCCTGGTTCACGTCCGAGCCGACGGTGGCGCCGATGGGGGCACCGGAGAGGAGGCGCAGGGCGCTGGACAACTCGATCTGGAAGGGCAGGAAGAACACGGGCTCGGCCACGAACTGGTGGCGACGGTTGAGATCGGAGAAGCTGTAGTCAGGTTTGAAGTTGTAGCGGTCGTAATACTGCACGCCGCTGGCACTCCGCTCCTGGTAATCGTTGTCGAGGTTCTCCGACAGGGTGTAGTAGGCGTTGATCAGTCCCCACTTGCGGTTGACGGTGCTGCGAAGGGTCATGGCGCGATAGAGGGACTTGGCGCTCGGGTCGCGGATAATGACGCTGCCGAGGCCGGGGACGGGACGCGCCAGAAGCTGCGAGCTGGTCTGCAGGTTGGCGGCGCAGTTGTTGCCCGCAGGGGCGGCGCCGGTGAGGCGGTACAGCGGGCGTCCGGCGGCATCCTGGCAGGGCGATATCGGCACGTTCAGGTCGGTATCGCGCTGCAGGTGAACCGTCTTGATCAGGTTTGCCTCCAGCGACAGCGTCCAGCCCCTAGCGACCTCATGCTCGAGGCCGAATCCCGCCTGGTAGGAGCGGGGATTGGAGTAGTTGTTGCCGGTGAAGATGGGCGCCGCGCCGTTGTACGGATTGAACGCAAGGCCTTGCGCCGTGAGGATGTTGCCGGCGATGGTTTTCATCTGGGCGATGGTCGGGTTGGGCAGCTTGTCCAAGGTGAAGCTGTTGAGGTTGATGCCGGCGATCCTGAGCTGGTCGTAAACCGTGTTGCAGGGCGCCGGGCAGCCCGGGATGAGGGCGGCAAAGGCGGCCGGAACGGTGATGGGCAACTGGATGGAGAGATCCCCGGGGGGCTCGCGGAAATTGTTTACCGAGCCGGCGTAGAGCAACAGCGGGGTGGCGGCAAAGTAGATGCCGCCAAATCCGCGAATCACGGTCTTGCCGTCACCCTTGGGATCCCAGGCGAAGCCCAAGCGGGGGGCGAACTGGGCCAACTGGTTCGGAATGCTAGCGGGGTTATACGATTTTCCATTGGGGAAGACGAATCCCTGCACCAGGGGAAGCATGGCGTTGTTGGCTGCGGGCTGCGGGTTAATGGCGCCGTCCCAACGCAGGCCGTAGTTAAGGGTAAAGTTGGAGCGTATGCGCCAGGAGTCCTGGATGAACCAGGCCACTTGCTCGCCCGTCATGGTTGCCGCCAGATTGCCGAGCTGGTGCGAATAGGTGACGTTGGTGTTGTCAAACCGATTTCCAGCGACGGTGCAAGCGGCGTTGCCGCAGGTTGACATGGAGGCCAGGATCGCCGGGATATTGCCGGCACTGTTGTTTAGCCAGTTGAACTGACCCTCCTGATTAAAGCCGAAGGTCTGGGTGGCGAAGATGTGGCTGTACTCGCCGCCGAATTTGACAGTGTGGGCGCCCTTCAACCAGGTGACGCTGTCGGCAAACTGGAGACGGTAGTCGTTCTCGCTGTTCTGACCCAAGAAGCTGACGGTACCGTAGGTGCCGATGGTGCTGGGGGCCACGGTGGGCGATAGCACGTTGGCGTTGCGCGGGCGAATCTCTTTCGCGTACTGGCCGCGAAGCTCGTTGGCGAAATGGCCGAAGAAGCTGTTGAGGTTGCCGACCACGGTGCGGGTCTTATCAATCTCAATGCCGTTGTTGGAGACGGCGTTGGTGATGGTCGGGGCGATCCCGGAACCGACCGAGCTGGCGTCTATGCCCTGATAGTTGCTGTGGTTGTAGCGAACGCTCAAGCGGTGCTTGCTGCTGAATTGATAGTCGCCCTTAATCAGAAACAGATAGGCGTCATTGGTCTGCTGATAGGGCTGTTGCAAGCTGGGGTAGGCATACCCGTTGAAAGTGCCGCCGTTGAAAGCATCAGCGGCTTCCTGCTGCTGTACCGGCAGGCTGCTAATAGGGTTGACGCCGAGCAAGGCGTTGAGGTTGTCGAAGAAGACCTGGTGAGGAATGCGCTGGCGCTGCTGCTCATAGCTGCCGAAGAAAAACAGCTTGTCCTTCTTAACCGGACCGCCCACGGAACCGCCCCACTGGTAGAGGGTGGGATTGGGGTTGACGACGCAGGTGGTGCAGCCCTTGGCGACAAGCGACGCTTTGATGGTGTCGTAGAACTCGTTGCCCATGCCCGCGGCGTCAGGACGCCAGACGAAGCCGGCGTTGCCGTGGATGGCATTGGTGCCGGACTTGGTGATGGCAGTGATGGTGCCGCCGGTGGAGTGGCCGAACTCGGCGGTGTAGCCGGCGCGGATGATCTGGAACTCCTGGATGGAATCCAGGGGAATGGTGGGTGCGAAGCCGGCGCGCTCGCCGCCACGAATGCCGCCGAAGAAGAGCTGGCCGTAGTCGGCGCCGTCCACATTGATGCTGCCGGTATTGACCATGCGCTGGCCGGTCATACTGATGCCGCCTCGCGAGGGATCGGTTTGCGCGGTCGGCGTGGTGTTAACGATGTCGTGGAAGCGACGACCGTTGAGAGGAATGTTGGTGACGATATCGGCACCGACGAAGGCGGCCATTTCATGGCGCTGGGCTTCAATCATCTCGGCGCTGACGGTCACTTCTTCCTTGCGGCCGCCGACCGTAAGAACAGCATTGAGATCGGTGGTGCGCCCAACGCCGACACTCACCCGCGCAACAGCCTCGGCAAAGCCCTGCTGGCTTACCGTGACCTTATAGTTGCCGGGCGGCAGGAGCACGATGCGGTAGTAACCGTTATCACCGGAGGTCACGGTTTGGCTGAATCCGGTTTGCGGATTGGCGGCGGTGACGGTGGCGCCGACAACGACTGCGCCGGCGGAATCCTTGACGACCCCGGCGATCTGGCCGGCGCTGGCTTGCGATTGAGCCGACGCTTGGGTTGCCAACAACCCCATCGCCAGGATGAGCAGGCAAACGACGAATTTTGTTACGCTAAACTTGGACATCGACTAACCCCCTGAAGCAACATTGTGTTATAGCGAGAAACAGTGTTTTCCAGCGAGAAACGGTTTCTTACAAAGCTGTGAGCAACTTGCGGGACGATCCCCGGATGCCATCCAATGAATCCAGTAGCCGGAATGCTTCCCTTCGGCTGGACTGGGCGGCAAAACATAACACGAGAGTCTCTGCTTGTGAACACTGCCGGGATGAATATTTGAAGAAAAACTCTGCAGTTGCACCACGGCCGAGGCAGACGGCGCAGGAATACTCAAACGGATCTGGCACTCCGTATCGATAGCCTGTTGCTCCTCAGCGGCAGGCAAGGCGCGCCGCCGTCTTCAGGTGGTTCGGAAGCCAATGCTCATGCACGCTGCCAGCCAAATCCAGGCGCGCGTTAGGGCTTGCGGAATGAAGGCACGGTGGGAAAAAGATAGTCAGCACCTCCTGTTTTTGAAATTGGCGGGCGGGAAAAATACAAAAGTTTGTAGGGCTGGTTTCAAAAGTCATTCTGCGGACCTGGGGAGCTATGGCCCTCAGCGGCTAAGAGGCGCCAAAAGCAGCGTTAAGTCGGGTTGGCGCCGGAAGCGGGCGTCGCCGCGGGCGGGGCGGCGGTGATTCGCGCCATCACCTCGACGGTTGACTGCTCGAGCGGCACTTGCCCGGAGACCACGACATCGGCAAAACGGCGGGTGGGATGGATGTAAAGCTCGGCCATGGGGCGGACGATTTCGATGTACTGTTTGTGGACGGATTCGGCGGTGCGCCCGCGCTCGAGAACGTCGCGGACCTGGCGGCGCGCCAGGCAGACCTCATCGGGTGCGTCCACGTAGACCTTGGTGGTCAGAAGGGGACGCAGGTCGTCCCAATAGAGCGCGAAGAGGCCCTCCAGAATCAGGAAGGGGCCGGGAGTGACGGTTTCCCAGACCGAGGAACGAGTGTGAATGGTGAAGTCATAGACGGGGCGCTGGATAGGCAAGCCGGCGGCCAGGGCGGTGAGGTGTTCGCGCAGCAGGGTGTGATCGAGGGAGTCGGGGAGGTCGAAGTTGAACTTGCTGCGCGATTCCAGCGGCAGGAAGGCGAGGTCGCGGTAGTAGGCGTCCATGGACAGGATGGTGGCGGAGAGGGAGCGCGCGAGGCGCTTCGCCAGTTCGGTTTTACCGGCACAGGAAGGGCCGGCGACAGCGATGATGTGAGTGCTCATCAGAATAGTACCTAAGTACCTCGGTACCGAGTAAGAACAGATCCTTCGCTGCGCTCGGGATGACAAACTCAGAGTTTCAGTTTCAGTTTCAGTTTCAGGAAAACCTGGATTCCTCGCTGCGCTCGGAATGACAACACAACAAAAATTGACCAAGAAAGAAAAGATCGAGAAAGCTAGGATCCTGCGAGATCCTCCACCTGCGGCATGATGGCTTCCAGCAACTGCATGAACTTCCCTTTGACGCGTTCCCCGGTTTCGAGCACTTCCTTGTGGTTGATGGGCTGGTCGAGCATGCCGGCGGCCATGTTGGTCACACAGGAGATGGCGAGCACGCGCATTCCGAGGTGGCGCGCGGCGATGACTTCGGCCACGGTGGACATGCCCACGACGTCGGCGCCGATGGTGCGCAGATAGCGAATTTCGGCCGGGGTTTCGTACATCGGGCCGTATAGGGCGGCGTACACGCCTTCGAAGATGTCGATGCCGAGGCGTTTGCCTTGCTCGAGCGTGATCTGGCGATAGGGGCGGAAGTAGGCCTGGGTCATGTCGAGGAAACGCGGGCCGAAACGCTCGTCGTTGGCGCCGATGAGCGGATTGACGCCCTGCAAGTTGATGTGGTCCTTGAGTACAACCAGGCAGCCCTGGGTGTAGGTCTGGTTGATACCGCCGGCGGCGTTGGTGAGGATCAAGCCTTTGATGCCGAAGCGGGCAAGCGCGCGCACCGGGAAGACGACGTCGCGCACGCTGTGCCCTTCGTACAAATGAACCCGGCCTTGCATGCAGGCAACGGGCACGGATGCCAGGTTGCCGATCACCAGCTTGCCGGCGTGACCTTCGGCCGAGGGCCTGGGAAAGTGCGGGATGTCGGCGTAGGGGATGGAAACGGCGGCGGCGAGTTGATCGGCGAAGGAGCCGAGTCCGGAGCCGAGGACAAGGGCGACTTTGGGATGCAGCTTGGTGCGTGCACGGAGAAAGTCAGCGGCTTCGCCGGCGCGCGTGAAGTCGTCGGCGGGCGGGGGGGCAGGTTCGGGGGCATGTTTCATAAAGGTCGACGGTCGACGGCCGACGGTCGATGGCTAAGAAGGATTCCCAATAGGCCATCGACTATCGACCATCGACGATATCTCATTTCATCAGAATCCCGACAATCGAGGCGGACATCAGGTTGGCCATGGTGCCGGCCAGCATGGCGCGGAAGCCGAGCCTGGCCAGGTCCGATCGCCGGTTGGGCGCCAGCGCGCTGATTCCGCCAATCTGTATACCAATCGAGCTGAAATTGGCAAATCCGCAGAGCGCAAAGGTGGCGATGGTAAACGAACGCGGATCGAGCGCGGCCTTCATCTGGCCGAGGTTGGCAAAGGCGACCAGTTCGTTGATCACCATGCGCGTGCCGAGGAGATTGCCGACGGCGAGGCAGTCGCGCCAGGGAATGCCGATGACAAAGGCGATGGGCGCGAAAATGACGCCGAAAATTTTCTCCAGGCTGGAGGGAAACCAGCTCGCCCAGTGGTTGTGAATGCCGCCGAAGATGCCGTTGACCAGGGCGATGAGCGCAAGAAAAGAGATGAGCATGGCGGCGACGTTGAGCGCCAGGTGCAAGCCGTCAATGGTGCCGCGGGCGATGGCGCCGAGAACGTTTTCATCCTTGTGATTGACGTCTTCAAGTTTCACGGGGACGGCGGCGGCTTCGGTGGAGGCGGCGTCGGCGCCGGAAGCTTTGCGGTCAGCGGTGAGCGGGACTTCGGTTTCGGGCACCAGCATCTTGGCCATGAGGATGGTGCCGGGGGCGGTCATGATGACGGCGCTGAGCAGGTGCTTGGCCTCGATGCCGTAGAGAATGTAGGCGCCCATGATGCCGCCGGAAACGTGGGCCATGCCGGCCGTCATGACGGTCATCAGTTCGGAGCGGGTGAGCGAGGGCAGGAACGGGCGGATGCTGAGTGGAGCTTCGGTCTGCCCCATGAAAATGCTGGCGGCAACGTCGAGGGATTCGGCGCCGCTGGCGCCCATCAGCTTCATCACCTTGGCGAACTGCTTGATGACGAACTGCATGATGCCGAAGTGGTAGAGCACGGCGAAAAACGCCGAGATGAAGATGATGGTCGGCAACACCTGGAAGGCGAAGATGAAGCCCTGGGGCGACAACTTCTTGCCGAGATCGCCGAAGATGAATTGCGATCCGGCGAAGGAGAAATCGAGCAGGCGGGTGACGCCGGCGCCGGCCTTGGCGAGGGCGAGGCGTCCGACGTCAAAGCGCAGCACCAGAAAAGCGAAGGCAAATTGCAGTCCGATGCCCCAGGCCAGAGTCTTGAGGCGGATGGCACGGCGCGCCGTGGAAAACGCAAAGGCGAGGCCGAGCATGGAGAACAAGCCGAGAATGCCGACGAAGCGATACATAAGTTTCAGTTTCAGTTTCAGTTTCAGCGAAAACCAGATTCCACGCGGCTAAAGCCGCTCGGAATGATAATCATTAAGGGCAGCGTGTCGGCACGGCTAAAGCCGTGCCCTTCCCCACCTGCTTGTGCCAGCTATACACACGGCTAAAGCAATGCCCTCCACTTCATCAAATCGCTACTCGCCAATGACGCGGTGAACCAGCGGCGGCTTGGACGGCGGCGGCTGCGGCGCCATGGTGTAGGCCGACAGCAGCAGGCGGCGGGCCTCATCCAGGCGCGCGTCGGAATTGTAATGTACGGTGCACAGGGGCTCGCCTTGCGCCACCGCGTCCCCCAACTTCTTGCGGACGATGATACCGACGGCGGGATCCACCGTGTCTTCTTTCTTTTCGCGGCCGCCGCCGAGCACCACGCAGGCGGTCCCGACCTGCTCGCACATGATGGAACTGACGTAACCGGCCGAAGGACTCGTGATCTCGACCGAGTGGCGCGCGCGGGGCAGGCGCCCGGGGTCGTCCACCACCGTGGCATCGCCACCCTGGAGCTGGACAATGCGCCGAAATTTCTCCAGCGCGGCCCCGTTGCGGATCATCTCCTCTGCCAGGCTCTTGCCTTCGCTCAAAGAAGCGGCGCGCTGGCCAAGGTAAAACATAGAGCCGGCGAGCACGAGTGAAAGTTCACGCAAATCGTCCGGGCCGTTGCCTTTCAGCACGTCAATACATTCTGCAACTTCGTTCGCATTCCCAACCGCGCGGCCGAGTGGCTGGTTCATATCGGTGATGAGCGCCATCATGCGCTTGCCCATGCGGCGCCCGGTTTCGACCATCAATTCGGCGAGATAGACGGCATCCTGTTCCTTCTTCATGAATGCGCCGGAGCCGGTCTTGACGTCGAGAACCAGGGCATCGAGACCTTCGGCGAGTTTCTTGCTCATGATGGAGGCGCAGATCAGGTACGGACTCTCGACGGTGCCGGTGACGTCGCGCAGGGCGTAGAGCTTTTTGTCGGCGGGAGCAATTTCGGCGGTCTGGCCGATCAGACCGCAGCCGCACTCGCGCAGGACGCGGCGGAACTCGTCGAGCGAGAGGTTGACGTTGAAACCGGGGATGGACTCAAGCTTGTCGAGAGTGCCGCCGGTGTGGCCGAGGCCGCGGCCGCTAATCATGGGGACGGCCACGCCCGCCGCGGCGACGATGGGCGCCAGCACCAGCGAGGTCTTGTCGCCGACTCCGCCGGTGGAGTGCTTGTCCACCTTGCGCCCGGGAATGTCGGAGAGGTCGAGCACCTGGCCGGAGTGGAGCATGGCCTCGGTGAGCGCGGCCAATTCGGCGTCGGTCATGCCCTTCAGAACGACAGCCATCAGCCAGGCGGAGATTTGATAGTCGGGAATGGCGCCGGCGGTATAGGCGGCGACGAGATAGTTGATTTCGTCGCGGGTGAGTTCACCGCCGTCGCGCTTGCGGCGAATGACGTCAACCACGCGCACGCTGCGCGCTCGTCCCGCAGCTCCGGGGCGGTATGCGCCAGCGCTCACAGCGTGAAACCCGCCGGGAGCAAGGCGCGGGCGGTGGAGTGCTCCAAACCCGGGCGGCCCTGGAAGATCACATCCGCATCCGGACCGAACTCGAAGATCACCTGGCGACAGGCGCCGCAGGGGGAGCAGGGGGCGTCGTTACCGTTGAACACGGCGACGGCGCGAATCTTGAAGGACGCGCCTTCGGCAGCCACGCCGGCGGAGATGGCGGAGCGCTCGGCACAGATGGTGAGGCCGTAGGAAGCATTCTCGACATTACAGCCGGCATAGACAGCACCGGATGCGGCGAGCACGGCGGCGCCGACATGGAACTTGGAATAAGGCGCATAGGCGCGGGTAAGGACTTCGCGCGCGGCGACGAAAAGGCGTTCCTTCTCAGCCCCGGACAAAGGCGGTTTAGCGACGATGTGGGGCGGAACGCCGGACACAGATTGGCATTAAAGGCGAGTTGGGTTGAATCGTCAAGCGGCTTAAGAGGTCATCGGTTATCGGTTGGCGGTCGTCGGTTTTCTGCACGAACGCGAGGGCGCCTGTGCTACATCAGGCGGCTATTTCCAAGCCGCTTGCGCGGCGCCGGTGATCTCCAGCGTGGCAGGGTCCTGAAGGAAGATGACGGCGCGAAGTTTGTCGTGGCGCCAGTCCGGTTTGAGCTTGAGCTGCGGGTGGGCCGCGAATTGGCCGGAGGAAGTCTCACCGATTTTGCGGAGGTCGCGCACCACGGCGGTGTGGCGGAGCAGGCGGCCGTGATTCTCGCCGCGGCCGACCTGGGTGCTCAAATCCGATTCCGTGATCGCGAGCAGGACATCGAGCGGGTGCGGGCCTGCGTCGGTGATGTTTACATCGACCACGTTTCCGGCAGCAGCGATCGCGATGCTGGGTTGGGTGTCACGGCGTTGGGCGGCGCCGGCGATGGCCTTCTCGGCGCGTGCGGTGTCGTTGCCGACAAATTCGGTGCGGCCGTTGATGACCATCTGCGGGGTATAAACCGAGCCGAGGTGGAAGCGCGCAGCGTAGCGGCCCTGGCGCTGGGTGTAGTCAGAGGAGGAGAAGCGGTCTTTCCATCCCAGCTCATTCCAGTAATCAACGTGTTCGCCGAGAGCGACGACCTCGGCGCCGGCGACGGGTTGGCGCAGATCAAGATCCATCAGCAGAGCGTCGGCGGGTGGGCAACTGGAACAGCCCTCCGAGGTGAACAGTTCGACCAGGACAGGGACCCGGTCAAGCTTGGCGCTGGGCTCGACGCCACCGACTAAGACGTTGGCCAGCAACAACATAGCGCTGATGCGAAGGAATCGAGTCACGCTCATAAGATGCGCGGGAAGGAGAAAGAGTTACGTGGGCGGCACGGAGTCCCGAGTGGCGAGCAAAAGCAGATTCCTCGTGGGCTCCCTCGCTGCGCTCGGGACAAGTTCCGCCCGCTCGGAATGACACAAATAGAAGGTTTCGTTATGGAACGTCCGATAACGCGCGACGGGTTTCTGAGCAGTGAAAAAGCGCGGAGTTTCGGATAGTATTCTCACCACCCCCATACATCGGCCCCTTGTGCTCTGCGCCCCGCCAGGAGGCGTCATGCTGGAAACTGTCGATCTCAAGAAAACGCTGTCGAAGCCCGCCTACACCAAGACCATGGGCGCGTTGCAGGAGAGGCTGCGCGGCTTGCAGTATGCGGCGAAAGAGGCGGAGGTCCCGGTGATCATCTGCCTAGAGGGCTGGGACACGGCGGGCAAAGGAATGATCGTCAAGAAGCTCACCGAGAAGCTGGACCCGCGGCTGTTTCGGGTGCATCCCGGAACGCCGCCCACGTCGCTGGAGAAGCGTTACCATTTTCTGTGGCGGTATCAGACGGCGCTGCCCAATGACGGCGAGATGGTGGTGTTCGATCACTCCTGGTACGGGCGGGTCCTGGTGGAGCGCTGCGACAAGCTCTGCAACAAGAAAGACTGGAAGCAGGCGTACGAAGAGATCAACCAGTTCGAGCGTTGGCTGGCCGATGATGGACAGGTCCTGCTGAAGTTCTGGATGCACATCTCCAAGGCGGAACAGAAAAAGAGGTTCCGCGCCTGCCTGTGCGACCCCGCGCTGCGATGGAAGATCACCAAGGAATACAAGCGGCATCACCGGCAGTACAACAAGTGGACGGCCGCGGTGGAAGAGATGCTGGCGAAGACCGACTCTCCGCACGCGCCGTGGACTCTGGTGGAGGCTACCGACATGCGCTGGGCGCGCGTCAAGGTGTTCCGGACCCTGGTGGAGAAGATCGAAGAAGCGCTGGCGAAACGCAAGGCGTCGCCGGGCGCCGTGTCGCGCTCGGCGGTGGCGCAACCGCTCATGCAGGCGCTGCGCGCCGGGATCAAGGACAAGGATGAGGCCGCCATGGAGGACGCCGGCGCGAAGCGAACGCAACCGGCGGCGCGGCGGAAGGCGGAGGCGGCCCATGCTTGAGAAGCTGAACGCCAACAAGAAAATGTCGGCGCCGCAGTACCGCGTGCAGATTGGAAAAGCGCAGGTGCGGATGCGCGAACTGGAGTTCAATCTTTTCAAGCAGCAGGCGCCGGTGCTGTGCCTATTCGAGGGCTGGGACGCGGCGGGCAAGGGCGGAGCGATCAAGCGGGTGACGGAAACGCTGGATCCGCGCGGGTTCACGGTATCGGCCTTCGCGGCGCCGCGCGGCGAGGAGAAGACGCACCATTATCTCTGGCGCTTCTGGAACCACCTGCCGCGCGCCGGGCACATCGGGATATGGGACCGCAGCCATTACGGGCGGGTGCTGGTGGAGCGGGTGGAAGGCTTCTGCAACGAGGACGAATGGCGGCGCGCCTTCCGCGAGATCAATGAATTCGAGGCGCACCAGGCGGGGTACGGCATGGTGATCTGCAAGTTCTGGCTGCACATCTCCAAGCAAGAACAATTGCGCCGCTTCAAGAGCCGCGAGGTGGACCCGTTCCGGTCGTACAAGCTGACGGAAGAGGATTGGCGCAACCGCGCCAAGTGGGACCGCTACCTGGAAGCGGTGGAAGACATGCTGCTGCACACCAGCACATCGTACGCACCGTGGACGGTGGTGGAGGCGGAAAACAAGTACTTCGCGCGCGTGAAAGTGGTGAAGACGATCGCGGATGCGATCGAGAAGAGATTGAGTTAACCGCGGAATCGCCACGGATGAATTCCCCATCCGTGTTTAGCCGTGTCGATTCGCATTCATGTGGGCAAGGAAGTGTTGCAAGAGCAAAGTCAGGAAAGATCGTGGCAGTGGATAACGCAAGATCGCTCGCACTCATACGAAAGCTGGACCGCTCGCTGGCCAAGGCGGATGAACCGTTGGCGCCGGAACGCGTGCACCTGATCCGCACCACCGCGCGCCGGCTGGAGGCACTGCTGGAGACGCGGGGCAGTGGTGCTGACCGCAAGCAGCGCAGGCTGCGCAAGCGCCTCAAGCGATTACGGCGGAAGGCCGGCGGCGTGCGCGACATTGACGTCCAGATTGCAGCCCTGCGCAAGCTGAAGATCGGGCGCGAGTTGGAGCGCAAGGCACGGCTGATGCAGGCGCTGAACGAGCAGCGCAGCCAACGCGAGCAGGGGCTGGCCAAGGCGCTCGCCGACAAAGACGTGCAGAAGGTGCGCAAGGCGCTTCACCGCTGGTCGGCGGGCATCAGCAGCGCAAAGCCGGGGGTGCCGGCGGCCCCGACAGGAATGGGCAAATACGACGAGGTCGCGGCGTCGCTGCGCAGGTTCGCCTCGCTGGCGCGCCAGGTGAGAACGCTGACGCCGGAAAATTTGCACGCCTACCGCACGCGCTGCAAGCGGATACGCTACGTCGCCGAGATGGCGGGAAACGTTCCCGAGGCAAAGCGCATCGTGGGCCAGTTGAAGCGCATGCAGGATGCGGCCGGGGACTGGCACGATTGGCAGACGCTCACCCAAACGGCGGAGTCGCTGTTTTCGCGCGCGCTGGAAAGCGGCCTGGTCGCTGCCTTGCGCAATGTGACCAATGCCAAGTTCGTGCAGGCACGCGGCGTCTGCCAGGAAGCGCGCCGCGCGCTGCTGGCAGAGTACCGGGCGATGCTGGCGAGGCAACGGATGCAGCGCGTCCTGGCGCCGCAACGTTCCATGGCCCGCCGGTCACGCCAGACAGCAGTGCGGGATCGCCAGACGGAAATGCCACTGCCGCCGGCGATTCCGAGCAAGTCGGCAGTGGCGGCGGGTGTAAGGCAGGCGGAAGTCGCGTGAAGCAGCTCTTAGCTCTTAGCTCTTGGCTTTCAGCTCTGGTTGCAGTTTTTCAATCGTCCCTAGCGGGACTTCGGCATACTGGAAAGATGACTACCCGGCACTGAAGAGTCTGTGTGAGAACTGTGCCGCGCCGCTGGCGCTCGATAATTATGTTCCACTTCCCCCAGCGCTACCGCGCTGGGCTAACGAATGCCGCCGCTCCGCGGCTGGATTTTCGGCGGAATTGCTGCTCGAAACTGACAACGGATTCATTGGTCGAAGCTGAAAGCGGAATTATTCCTAGAACTGGTTTCAGAAGTCGGCCAGGGCGTTGGAGGTTAATCCCTCAGGGGCTAAATCCCAGTATTCTTGCGGGTTCGGCGGCACGGCTCCCTCGGCTTCGCTCGGGACAGGTTCCGCCGTGCCCTTCCCAAGAACGACTTTTGAACCCTGTGCTAGAAACTGAAACTGAAACTTACTCATGCCCACCTTTGCCGCAGTTGATATCGGAGCCAACTCGGTACGACTGAAGGTCGCGCGCCTGGTACGCCAGCGCCTGCGGACGGTGCACGAAGACCGCGAGGTGGTGCGCCTGGGCGAATCGGTGTTCCAGGCGGGAATGCTGGCGCCGCCGGCGATGGCGCAGACGGTCAAGGTACTGCGGCGCTTTCACAAATCGGTGCAGCAGCACGGGGACGTGCAAGTGCGGGTGGTCGCGACCAGCGCACTGCGCGATGCGCGCAACGCGCAGGCGTTTATTGACTGGGTGCACATGCGCACCGGCTGGCGGGTGGAAGTGATCTCCGGAACGGAAGAGGCGCGGCTCATCCACCTGGGCATCATCACCAACCTGCGGGTGACGGCATCGCCGCTGCTGCTGATCGACCTGGGCGGCGGCAGTTGCGAACTGACGGTGTCGGCCCGCCGGCATATCCGCGAGACGGTGAGCCTGCCGGTGGGAGCGGTGCGGCTGACGCAGGAATTCCTGCACCACGATCCGCCGCAGGATTACGAGCTGCAACGGCTGCACAGCTACATCGCCGAGGAGGTGCAACGGGCGGCGCGCAAGATCGTGGCGGCGCGGCCGCAGGCGGTGATCGCGACCTCGGGCACGGCCGCGGCCCTGGCGACCAGCGCGCAGTCGCTGTTGAAGAATCCCGGAAAAGAAAACATGGTGCCGACGCGCGCCCTGGTCCGGCTGGCCGCCAAGCTCGCCCGGATGAGCTACGCACAGCGCATCAGGATTCCCGGCATCGGCACGCGGCGGGGAGAAATCATCCTGGCGGGGGCGGCGGTGTTCGCCGACCTGATGCAGCGCTGCGACCTGGGCGGGTTCCGTTATTCCGAGCTCGGACTGCGCGACGGGCTGCTGGCCCAGATGGCCGCCGACTACTCGCGCACCGCCAAGGGCACGCAGCAGTTGGAATCGGAACGATGGGACGCACTGGTCGCCATGGCGAAACGCTACCGCGTGGACATGGAGCAGGCCCAGCATGTGCGCGGCCTGGTGCTGCAGTTGTTCGCAGGACTCAAGAGCGTGCACCGCTTGCCGGCGGATTATGAGGAATGGGTGTCGGCGGCGGCGATCCTGCATGAGATGGGCGCGTATGTGAACCGCACCGGCTGGCATCGCCATGCGTATTACCTGATCGCCAATTCGGAAATCCTGGGCTACACCCCGGCGCAGCGCCGGGTGATCGCGGCGATCACGCGCTACCTGGGCAGCGCGCTGCCATCGTCGGGGGACAAGCTGGTGAAAACGCTGGAACCCGAGGACCGCGACCATGTGCCCAAGGCGGTGGCGTTGCTGCGGGTGGCGCGGGCGCTCAACCAGGGTCGGCGTCGCGCCGTCACCTCCATCCGGTCGCGGGCGCGGGACAGCCAGGTTGTGCTGCGGATCTCCGCCCGTCGCGCCACCGGCGCCGACCTGGAGCTATGGGCGCTGAAGAAAGAGCGCGCGTATTTTCGCGCGGTGTTTGGGCGGGACCTGCAAATGGAGATCGTGTAAGAGTTTCAGTTTCAGTTTTCAGGAAAAGTCAAACAGCAGATTCCTCGCGGGCTCCCTCGCTGCGCTCGGGACAAGTTCCGCCCGTTCGGAATGACAAGAATAAAGAACTTGTTCGGCACGGCTCCTTCGACTTCGCTCAGGACAGGTTCCGCCGTGCCCTTCCCAAGAACCGATTTTTGAAACCAGAAACCAGTAAACCGCTTCTACTTTCTCGCGGACTTTGACGGCGGCGGCGAAGCTTCGGTCAAGGTCCGCACCAGCTTGGGCGTGAGACACCAGTGGAGCACGCCGCGATGGTGGTTGACCTCGACGCGCGCCACGCCCGCCTTCTTCAGATCAATGCCGGTGCGGCTTCCCCCGCCAATCAAGCGTCCGAGAAATTCGCTGAGGTTCGGGTTATGCCCGACCACCATGATCGCTTCCTGGTTGCCGTATTTGGTCAACAGGTCGCGGAATTGAGGAAAGGTGGCGCCGGGACGCAGCGCGGGATCGAGCGAAATCTTGCCTTCGTAGGCGAGTTCGTTGGCGACCAGCGCGGCCGTCTGGGTGGCGCGCTTCAGCGGGCTGGAGACGATGACATCGACGTGCGTTTCCAGGACGGCGAGCGTACGGCCGACGTAGCCGCATTGCTCGACGCCGTCGCGGTCCAGGGGACGCTTTTCATCCTTGATGGGATCGTTCTTGGCGACACCGGCGCTGGCGTGGCGAAAAAAGTAGACGAGCATGAATCAGTTTCAGTTTCAGTTAGTTTCAGCGATGAGGATTATCGCACTTTGCGGGCTTGAGGCGCGCGCCGCCTGGCAGTTCGTGTGGGAATATTGTCCACCGTCTGCCGCCCTTCCGCCAACCCCGTGAGGAAATCCTGGGCGGAGAATTCGAGTTTCGGCAGTTGCAGCGCGCTGCGCGCCGCCTGGGGCAACTGGCCGGCGCGAACATACGATCGATCGGGCTGCAAGAACCGTGCCTTCACGGTATCGGCGAGGTAGGCGGCGAGAACTTCCTGCTTGAGGCGCTGGCAAAGCAGCGCGTCCGCGACGGGGAACAGGACTTCAACGCGATCGTACAGATTCCGCGGCATCCAGTCGGCGCTGCCGATCCAGACACCCTCTTCACCGCCGTTGAGGAAATAAAAAATGCGCGAATGTTCGAGGAACCGCCCGACGATGCTGCGCACGCGAATGCGGTCGCTGACGCCGCGCACTCCGGGAACCAGCGAGCACATGCCGCGCACGATCAGGTCAATGGGCACGCCGGCCTGCGAGGCGCGATAGAGCGCCTGGATGACCTGGTTGTCGGTGAGCGCGTTCATCTTGGCAACAATCCGCGCGGGGCGCTTGTGGCGGGCGTGATCGGCCTCGCGGTCGATGAAGTTGATGGTCTTCTGCGCGATGTCGAGCGGCGACACCAGCAGGGGATCGTAGTCGCTCTGCTCGGCGTAGGCGGTGAGGAAATTGAACACCGCGTGCACCGAGGAGGTCATGCGCGCATCGGCGGTGAGCAGGCTCAGGTCGGTGTAAAGCCGCGAAGTGACGTGGTTGTAATTGCCGGTGCCGAGGTGGGCGTAGCTGCGCGTGGCGCCATCGGGGTCGCGGCGGACCAGCAAGGCGAGCTTGCAGTGCGTCTTGAGCCCGACCAGGCCGTGGAACACCTGCACGCCGGCATCTTCCAGGTGCCGCGCCCAGGTGATGTTGGAAGCTTCATCGAAGCGCGCCTTGAGTTCCACCACGACGGTGACTTCCTTCCGGGCCGCGGCTTCCACCAGCGCGCGCATGATGGGTGAATCCTCGCTGGTGCGATAGAGGGTCTGCTTGATGGAGAGCACGCGCGGATCGGCGGCGGCGGCCTCGATGAATCCCACGACCGTGTCGTAGGAGTCGAAGGGGTGGTGCAGGAGCAGGTCGTGGCGGCGCAGTTCCTCGAAGAGGTCGCGCGACTTGGCGGTGAGGTGGAGTTGGCGCGGAACGAAGGGGCGGAACTTGAGGTCGGGGCGGTCGGATTGCTGGTGGAGCGTGAACAGGCGCGACAGGTTGACGGGCCCATCAGTCTGGAAGACCTGCCAGTTTTCCAACTCGAAGGTGGTGCGCAGGCGCTCGATGATCTCGGGGTCGGCGCCGGCCTCGATTTCCAGGCGCACGGCGTCCCCGCGGCGGCGGTTGTGCAACTCAGTGCGCACCGACTCCAGCAGGCTGCGCGATTCTTCTTCCTGCAAATAAAGATTGCTGTTGCGGGTGACGCGAAAGGCAGCCGAACTCAGGATGTCGTAGCCGCGATACACGCTGGCGGCGTGATAGGCGACAAGATCGGCCAGAAAAATGTAGTTGTCGCTGCCCTTTTCCGACGGCAGGCGAACCAGGCGCGGCAGCGAGCGCGGGACAGTGATCACGCCCATGAAGGTGGTGGCGGCGCGGCGCCGGCGCTTGAGCAGGAAGGCGACGCACAGCGCCTTGTTGATGACGCGCGGAAAAGGATGCGCCGGGTCCACCGTCACGGGCGTGAGCAGCGGGTCGAGCTCGCGCTCGTTATATTCGGCGATAAACGATTCCTGCTCGGGGTTGAGATCGTGCAGGGAGAGCACGCGGACGCCGTGCTCGGACAGCGCGGGCAGCAACTGCTGGTTCCAGCAGCGGTACTGGGCGTCCACGAATTCGTGGGCCTCGCGCGCGAGCCGGTCGCGTTCCTCGCTGGGCTCCAGGCCGTCGGCACCGGCCTCGGTGTAACCATCTTCAATGCGCTGCACCAGGCCGGCAATGCGGACCTCAAAAAATTCGTCGAGATTGTTGGCGGTGATGGCGAGGAATTTCACCCGCTCCAGCAGCGGGTTGCGCTCATCCTCGGCCTCCTCCAGGACACGGCGGTTGAAGGCCAGCCAGGAGACCTGGGGGTTGATGTAAAACGCGGGATTTTCCAGCGAGACGCGGCGCATAGACGCAGGTAGATGGTAGCGACGAGAGAGGAGGCACGGCAAGTGTGCAGCGAGGTCTGTCGGTCGATCGGTCAGTCGGTCGGTCCTTCAGTCTGGAATCATAAATCCGAGTGACTGAAAGACTGACAGACTGAAAGACCGAAAGCCTAGGAGGCTGCCGCTCCGGGCCGGCCGCCGGTGGTCATGCTAAAGGGCAGGATGCGTTTGGGGCCGCGCTTGCGAACCAGCAGCAAGCGAATGCGTTCCAAAAGCTCGACCGGCGCGTACATGCCCTTGGGAAGAAAGACATCGGCCTGCAGGTTGCGCTCGTAGATTTTGACCTTGCCGGAAAACAAGATGGCCGGGGTGTGCGGCGAAAGCTTCTTGATCTCCTCGATCAAGCGGTGGCCGTCGAGCCCGGGCATGATCAGGTCCGACAGGACCAGGTCGATGCCGCCCTGCTTGAATTGCTCCAACGCGTCAAGGCTGTTGTGGCAGGCGACAACGCGATAACCGCGGGTTTCCAGCATGACCTTGCGGATGGAGAGGGATTGTTCATTGTCGTCAATGCAGAGAATCGTCCGTTTCGGCTTCATGGCCCTTCCGCAGTGCCTATGGGAGCCACACCCAGGGCGGCAACTTGCGCCGGCGCCGAGGCGCGGAACTTCCAGAAATTTTTGTATCAATAGGGCGAATAAAAACAGTGCGCATCCTACGGGCAGACGAACGCATTGTAAAGTGGCGCGAAAGATAATAGGCATCTGGCCTATTGCAAAGAATTTTATTTTGGCAGGTTGCGAAGCGCCGCGCTGGAAGGCATCGCGGGCGCATGCGCGTCAGAGAAACAGTTCGCCGCGCATGACCTCCACAGAATTTCCACCGACACGCACAGTGACAATCCGGTCACCTTCGCGTCCGGCGCGGACGACGAGGCGACTCGGCCGCATGATTTCGATTCCCTGCTCGATGGCGGCGCTCTCCTCCGGCTGGGCGACGCCGTGCGCGACCATCCACGCCGCAGTGCAGCCCGCCGCGGACCCGGTGGCGGGGTCCTCGCCGTTATAGAAGATCATGCGCGCGTGCAGGCGGGCGGACTTGTCCACGGTTTCGCGGCTCACGAAATAAAAAAATTTGCCGGCGCTGCGTTCCAGGTACTCGGCAGCGACCTTCAAGTCGGGGCGCAGCGCGCGCATAGCCGCGAGCGTGCGCACCGGCACGATGGTGAAGGTCAAGCCAGTGGAAACGGTCTGGATGGGGAGGTCGTCGGCGATGTCGTCCAGCTTCAGGCCGGCGGCCCGGGCAACGTCCTCGCGAGCGTGGCGGGGGCCGAACTCGGGATCGCGCTGCTGCATTTCGCCGAAGACCAGGCCATCAGCGCCGGTGGTGAAGCGGACGGGAATTTTGCCGACGTTGAGGTCCAGTTCGACCAGGCCGGCGCCATCCGCGCCGCGCAGCACGGTTGCGGTACCCAGGGTGGGATGTCCGGCGAACGGAAGCTCCTCCCGGGTGGTGAAGATGCGGACGCGGCGCCCGCGCTCACGTTCGGTGGCCGCGTCCCGCGGGAGAACGAACGTGGTCTCGGAAAAATTGGTTTCCCGCGCCAGCGCCTGCATCTCCGCGTCGCTGAGCCCGCGCGCGTCGGTGAACACGGCGAGCGCGTTGCCCTCGAGCGGATGCGAGGTGAAGACGTCCACCTGCACGTACTGAAACCGGCGTGGGGTCGTAGTCATAGATCGCCGCCAGTCTCCAGTCGTCAGTCGCCAGGCCTGAAGAGTCTGTGTGAGAACTGTACCGCGCCGCTGGCGCTAGATAATTC
This sequence comes from Terriglobia bacterium, assembly GCA_020072845.1. Classification (NCBI taxonomy): domain Bacteria; kingdom Pseudomonadati; phylum Acidobacteriota; class Terriglobia; species Terriglobia bacterium. The sequence goes on along the minus strand of JAIQGF010000019.1, from coordinate 41,647 downwards.
TGTTCCACTTTCCCCAGCGCTGCCGCGCTGGGCTAACGAGTTCCGCCGCTCCGCGGCTGGATCGTGGGTGCGCTTGGACCACTGCGCTTCCGAAAGTGAGTTCTCACACAGACTCTGAAGACCGACGACTGACGACGCAAGACTCGAACCATTAAGCCGACTTCTTCTCAGCCGCTTCTTTCGGTTGCGGAACGATGCGGATGTACGGCCGCGGCTCCTTCCACGTGCCGAATATCTTCTTGGCATCGTCGTTGGAAACGGAGCCGGCAATGATCACGTCATCGCCCTGCTGCCAATTGGCCGGAGTCGCCACTTTGTGCCTGGCCGTCAGTTGCAGTGAGTCGATCACGCGCAACACTTCGTCGAAGTTGCGCCCGGTGGTCATGGGATAGACGAGGATCAGCTTGATCTTCTTGTCGGGACCGACCACGAAAACATTGCGCACCGTCATATTGTCGGCAGCCGTCCTGCCCTCGCACGAGCCCTCGACGGTGGCAGGCAGCATGCCGTAGAGCTTGGAAATCAACAGGTCGGTATCGCCGATCATGGGATAGTTCGGCGCGTGGCCCTGGGTTTCCTTGATGTCGATCGACCATTTCTTGTGGTTGTCGACGGGATCGACGCTGAGGCCGATGATTTTGGTGTTGCGCTTGTCGAACTCGGGCTTCAGTTTGGCCATGGCGCCGAGTTCGGTGGTGCAGACGGGGGTAAAGTCCTTGGGGTGGGAAAACAGCACCGCCCAGGAATTGCCGATCCAATCATGAAAGTGAATGCGGCCTTCGGTGGTTTGGGCTTCGAAATCGGGAGCGACATCACCAAGCTTGAGACTCATTGCACACCTCCTTCAATTTTGACAGGCCCCGTAACTCGACATGGCAAAGCGCGCGGGAAAGCAATGCGCACAAGAACAGCCAGGTTGTATGGCAGGGCCAACGCTCCATTAGACTCGCAACCATCAGAAAAGGCGCAGAAAGGTGAGGCGCCGCACGGAGCCGCTACGCCTCAAATCAGAACCGATTCATCGCCAGGGTTTACCCGGCAAGAAAAAAGGCTCCTTCCTTGGCAGAAGGAGCCGTAGAGGGGACAGCGGTGAAACAAATCAGCAATTAGAAATCAAACGTCAGTCCGGCCGACAGCCCCTGGAGTGTGGTGCCGTTAAAACTTTGCCCCGTGAAGTCTTTCTTGTCCACCACGATGCCGTGTCCGACGGCGCCCAGATCGTAGTGCGCGTCGGGGTGGTTGGCCTGACGAGCATAGACGAAGTAGCTTGTCATGTTCCTGGACCAACTGTGCTTCACGCCGACGGCGTACATGTTGGTGCTGTTGTTGATCGTGTGGACCGGTAGGGCGGCTAAACAGGTGTTCCCATCCTCACTAACGGAAGTGCAGTTCCCCGGGTCACCGGGTGTTTTGCCGGCGTAAATCCAGGAGAAATTCAAGGTGTCGTTCTTGGTTAGTTTTTGCCTTACTGCCAGCCAGGTAGCGGTAGGCCGCGAGCGCTCGTCGAGGCCTGGAAGCACCGTGGGCTGTCCATCCGCGGCGGAGATCGCGGTGGCGCCATAGTGCTTCAGCTTCTCATAGACGAAGCTCGGCGTCGTGCCGGTCGCCTTGATGGTGTACTCCCCGCCGAACTTCCAGGCGGCTTCATCGGCGACCCCAACAAGGTCGCCTAGGCGGTTGACGTGGGCGTGATGCTCGTACCCGCCAAAGGCATACAGACCATGCCCGCGGTAAGTGGCAGCGGCGCTCAGCACGTTGCCAAAAGCGCCGTCGTTGCAGGGATTGGAATTCGGCCCAACTACCACTTCGGGGACGTTCCCTCTGTTTGCCCAGCTGAGGGTGAACGCACCATTGCCGCCGGCGCAATTGGGTTCGCCGCGGGGGTAGCCGCCGTTGTCGCTGGAGCGGTTTTGATTGGGAGCAAATAGGATACTGGCATAGAGCCCCTTGTGCGTCGGGGTCTCGTACCAGATGGCGTGGGATACGCGACCCATGAACTCGGCGCGGTTGTCGCCACCGCTGTTGCCGATGATGCTCCTTTGGTCGCCGATGGTGTTAATGAAAGGATCGAAGGCGCCAGTCGTCGTTTTCTTGTACGGCGCGTCCTCCTTGCCCAGCTTGACCGCGCCCCACGGACCCGAGATCCCCACATAGGTGTCGCGCGACCCGAGACAGTACTTGCACTGCAGGTCGGAGGTGGGTCCCGGGGTGTCGGACATCATGACCTCGGTCTCAAACTGGAATACGCCGGTCAGATAATCGTTGACCTTGTGCGAGCCGCGAACGCCGAAGTACGAGAGGTTGCTGGAGAGCTGTCCCAACCAGCCGTTGTTGCCGCGGATGCCCGCGGGCCCCGCCAACGGGTTGGTCGCTTCCATGGCTCTGCTGATGCCGTTGTCGACGTAGTCGTACGAGACGTCGCTATGGCCGTAGATCTGGACCTTGGTGCCACCGACCGTCCACTCCAGGTTGTTGGAGGGTTTTTTCTCGGGCGCTTTCTGGTGCACAAGGTTAGCTTGTGCGGTTTGCCCCGAGGCGGCCGTGCCGTAGAGAGCTTCCTCCAGCGATGGCGCGGTGTAGCCGAGCGTCTGCACGTGCGCGCCTTGCGTTCCGGCCGTGGGCAGGACGCGAGCCTCGGTGGTCCCCAACCGCTGCGCCAGCTCAGAGACCATCACTTTCAGCTCTTCAATGGTTTTCTGTTGTGACGCCATTGTTTCCTGTTGTGACGCCAACTCGCCGCGCAACTGCTGAACGTCTTCCTTGCTTGCGCTGGTCGTAGATGACGAATAGGGTTTAGCGGATTTGTCGGCGGGGGTTGCTGGTTCTTCGGCATAACTGGGCAAGCCCAACACGCCGAGGCACACAACAACGACGAGGGATGTGATCAGTGAGCGTCGCATTTGTTTTTCTCTCCGAGGGGGATTAGGGAAACTTGGGCCCACAACGTATAGCTAAAAAGGCCGCCACGAAGACCGGTGGCCAGAAAAGTTTCAGAACAACAGACACTAACGAGGAAGAGCCCTTATTCTCTTCCTTCGCAAAGGTTCCGGATAAAATACCTGACTTCAGGCTGATGTCAAGGATTTGCGTCGCCAAACGACTCTTTTCTCAAGAATGGCGCGGAATGGCACGTGCGGGGGATTACGGCTTGCGGTCGGCGGGGGGCGCCGCCGGTGATGCAGTGGCTGAAGCGGGCGCCCGCAGCAGCGTGGCGAGCGCGCGTTTGCAGCCGGCGATGTGCGGCGCGAGGCGGATGGCTTCGCGCAGGTGCTGCTCGGCCGCGTCGCGCTTCCCATCTGTTTGCTCCAGCATGGCGAGTTCGTAGAGCGCGGTGGATCGGGTGTCGTTGTCGCCGCCGATGGCCAGCGCGCGTTCCAGGTAGGGCCGGGCGGCGGCGTAGCGGCGCAAGGTGTAATAGCGGTGCGCCAGGGCGAAGTTGAACTTCGCCGACCGCGGATAGTACTGCAACGCGGACTGCAGGGTGGCCGCGGCCTTGTCCGGCGCCCCTGAAAAGTCATAGGTGTCGGCCAGCAGACTGAGCGCGTCGGGATTGGCGGGCGCCACCGCAACCGCGCGTTCACAGAGGACGAGGCCGTTGTCCCAGAACCGCGCCTCGCGGGCACTGATGCCCGCCAGCACCGCCGCAATCACCAGGGCCGCGATGGCAGGCGCGTGCTCCGAGCGGAAACGCGCCCACCCCGCCGCACGCTGCAACAGCACGGCCAGCATCAGCGCCATCCCGAACGATGGCAGGTAGAGATGCCGGTCGTGCAGTTGCACCCAACTGAATTCACCGATGACCGGCAGCAGGGTAAGCAGAAACCAGGCGGCGGCAAACTTCAGTACCGGAAGCTCCCGCGTCCAGCGCCAATACAGCAGCGCCGCAATGGCCAGCGCCACGGCAGGCAACAAAACGTAAGCCGCGGAGAACTGTGCAATGTTGACCAGCGGATAGAACAGGCTCAGTCCGTAGGGCCGCACCCGCGACCATGCCCAGAGGGCGCACGGACGTGACCCGATTTTGTCGGGCGCGCCCGCGCGCGCTACACTCACGATGTGCTGATCACTCTCCCGCCGACAGCCTGCCAACCGGCGCCTGGAGCTAAACGGAAGCGCATGGGGTCCGGTGATCCTCCTGGTCTTCAAAACCAGCGCTCGACAGCTTTGCGCTGCCGAGGGTCGGTTCGACTCCGACACGCTTCCGCCAAGAACCGGCGAGCAGGTAATGAGGCCGGAGGGCAACATGAAAACCGCTAGGTGGGCTTGTGCAGCCACAATTGTCGCTGCCCCTGCTTTTCCTCGCCGGGTGGGGTATCCGCATAATAATCACGTATCGGAGGAACATGAAGGCCGGATTCCCGAACAAGCCAACGCTGACGCAGTTCAGCGCGGTGCCAGTCGTAACAAGTGATAAGGGCTGTTATCACCAACCATTGCGCGCGATCAACGAGCTGCGGCGATGACTGATTGCACCTTTGCGCCCTTAATGACAAGCCACAACATGATCCACAATTCTCCCAACAGCGCCGGCATCGAGGCTCGGAAAACAACATTTCCGTAAGCTGGCAGGAGTAACGACGTAACACTGATGGCCACATAGGCAAAACAGTTCACGATCAGCAGGAGCCCAAGGATGCGGGGAAGGAAGCGCGATCTCATCACCAGGAGACCAAAGGGGAAAAGCCACAGACCCCAAAAGATATCGTTGACTGCAAGTCCCTGGCCATGCAGACGGAGGAAGAACATTGCCAGGGCGTCCCGCTGGGGTTTGTCGAACACCGAGAGGTAATCGGCGCCACGGAAGAGGGTCAGGGCGGCGATGTTGTTCAGCGCATTCGCAAACGTGATCGCGACAGACACCAGAACCAGACCCACCATCAGCCGGGCATGATTCTTGTTCACTCCGCTGAGCAAGCGGTAGAGAGCCATTACCAGCAAAAGAAAAAAGACCGCAGCGATCAGCCAAGCGACGATACCCAGACGGAAAAGCATCTCGGAAGCCAGGATTTTGTTGGCGGTCGCCGTCGCGTTCCCTGGCACGATCAGCTTGCGGGGGACATAGAAGAAGCTAAACACAGCGGGTATTCCCATTAACGGATACAGTAATCCTGCGACTCGTGCGGCTTTGTCGGTTGGGTGCATGCCTCGCTCTCCTTAGCCGTTTCCAAGCCTCGCAGTATAGCGCCGCTGTGTAAGTGTCGATAAGTCGCCTTAGCGCAAGTTACGCGGGCCGGAGCTCCGTTTTGGGCGTAACTTGTGCTCCGACGCGCTTCTCCCAGAAGTTCTGCTATCTTGCGTGAAAGCCCGCCGATTCCGAGGCGCTAGAGGAAGTGTGGTTTGCCGCCATCCGCAAAATCCCGTCTCGCCTACATCGACTGGATGCGCGGCTTGGCGTGTGTGCTGATGTTTCAGACGCACTGCTACGACTCCTGGCTCGCGCCGCCGGCCCGCAAAACCACGTTTTTCATGTGGTCGCAGTTAGGCGGAACGCTCCCCGCGCCGCTGTTCTTGTTCCTGGCCGGCATCTCGTTCGCGCTGGTTACCGACAAGCTCCGCCAGCGCGGCGCCGCGCGCGCAGAGATCGCCAAAACCACGATTCGCCGCGGCGCAGAAATCCTCGGTCTCGGTTTGCTCTTCCGGCTGCAAGCGTTTGTGCTCGCCTGGCCGTGGGCCCCCTGGACCGACCTCCTGAGGGTCGATGTGCTCAACACCATCGGCGTCTCCATGATGCTGATGGGCCTGGTCTGCTGGCTTGCCGCTGCCGGCACGTCCGCTGTCGCGATGCGCCTGCGCTCGATTGCGATGGCCGCGCTGGTCGCGATCGTAATCACGCTGCTGACGCCTCTGCTCTGGACCACCTGGCGTCTGCGCTGGTTGCCCTGGCCGCTTGAGTCCTACATTTGCGGCGTTCACACCTACTCGCAACCGCAGGGTTACCTTTTCCCGATTTTCCCCTGGACCGGCTTCGCCTTCGCCGGCCTGGCGGTCGGCTTTCTGCTGCTCAGCGACTGGGCGCGCCGCCGCGAAGCCGCCGTATTCGCCATCCTGGCCGCATGCGGAGTGGCTCTGATCGCGCTGGCGCGAACCCTGGACCACAGCCCCCGCCAACTCTACCCCGTGTATGATTTCTGGCACACCAGCCCGAATTTCTTCTTCATCCGTGTCGGCCTGCTGCTGCTGATCCTGTCGGCGCTCTACGTGTGGTGCCGGTGGGGCGCGGCCACCTGGGGATTCAGCCCGCTAATTCAGCTCGGTCAAACGTCGCTGCTGGTCTATTGGGTTCACATCGAATTCGTGTACGGCGGCCGCTTGCGCATTCTGCCCAGCCACGCCAACAGCATTCCTGTTGCGACGTTGGGCTTGCTTTTCATCACCGTGGCCATGCTGGTTCTGTCGCGCCTGCGGACAGAATGGAAATCGCGCAGCGGTCTCACGCGTCAGACCCAAGCCGCCGCCACGGCACAATGATGCCCCACCTTGCGACGCCCTGTTTTTAGCCACAGAGGACACAGAGGAAAAACGGAGATGCGGTTTCCAGGTGCCGATTGTTGATTGCCCATTTCCCGGAGCGGCGAAAGCAGTTTCAGGATCAGTGTAGCCGAGGGAGGAAAGCCGAGATCCCTCGACTCGGGTTTCCCGCGCACGACCACCCCAGCACGCCAAAGCAGGCGTGCCGGGGACCCCGGTTACAAAAGCGCGCGGGAACCCTCCCTCGCTCGGGATGACAGTAAGGTATGAGAGGTATGGAACTGCTCTAATTAACGGTTACGGTAATGGCCGCCGAGTGGGTCAGAGAGCCGCTGATCGCAGTCAGCGTCACTGTGCCGGTTCCCGTGACCGAAGTGCCGCCGGACGAGGTTGTGGTGGTGGAACTGCCTCCGCCGCCACAGCCGATCATGATCGCGATTGCGATGATCAGCATCACGGCCAGGATTGCCATCTTGGTTTTCTTCGAGGTGCGCTGCCGCTTGCCGGCAATCATCAATCCCATGGCGATGGCGAAGGAACCGTCAGTCCAGGGGAAGAAATGGGGGAACAATTTTGGCGCGCGCAGGTTGACGGTGCGCGTAGTCGGAGCCGTGACGGTGACGGTGGCGTTCCCCGAGTTGGTCAGCGAAGCCGGCAAAACCGTACATGTCGTTCCGGGCAGCGATGAGGGCACGGTGCAACTCAGGGCGACGCTTCCGGTAAACCCGTTCAGCGCGGAAATGGTCAACGTTGATGTGCCGACATTGGCGATGGTGCCGGCGGTCAACGTTAAGCTGGAGGGCGAAACGCCGGCCTGGAAATCCGGGGTCGAGCTGCTCCATTCGTTGACCAGGTTGAACGCATTCACCGATCCCAACCCGGTGACCGGGTCATAGCCCACGCCCACGCTGAATCCGATCGAAGTGGTCCCCGAAGGGCAATTGGTCGTTCCCGGGGTGCACGGCACCTTGTTGTCGCCGGTGGTGATATCGTGAAATGCGTCGATGGAAGTGCCCGCTAACTGATACAGGCGAGGGTTGACGTTGCCTTGTGCCGCGCTCAACTTCTGGTTAATGAGCGCCATAATTCCTGCAAATGTCGGCACTCCCGCCGAGGTCCCGCCGACAACGAACAGATTGTTGTTCGCCATGCGAAAGCCATTGACACAGCTCCCCTGCGAGCAGACCAGGTAGCCATCGTGATCGAAGGAAGCAGCAAACGAAATGTCGGGAACGTCGCGCTGGCCGTCGTTGGGAACGCCGGTGCCGGTTTGCCAGCTTGGCTTAGTGAACAGCTTGCTCACACCGCCGCCGGTGGCGGCCAGCGATCTGTTTTGTGGGGGAGCGATTTCAAAAGCGGTGTCGTTCCACGCCGTCTCCGGGATGTAGGACAAAGCCGAGCCGTTGTTGGCGTTGTTGGTCGAACTCCAAAATGTCCCTGAACCCTCGTTGAAGGTGGTGCCGCCGATGCCGGTGACGTAGGGCAGCGCGGCGGGAACGTCCACTTGCAGGCCGTGGATTGCCGACGCTACGACCGAAGTGGCAGTGAGCGGGTAGTCGCAATCGGCGGCGCCGCTGTCGCCGGATGGTCCCACGATGGTTTGTCCCTGCGCATTCGCCTGCTGGCCCCAAGCAACCAGCGTATTGATGTCGGAAGTGCTGAAATTCGGTTCGCAATCGCCGTAGCTGATGCTGATCACCGGCGCCAGGTTCTGCGAGATGGCGTAATTCAGCGAGTCGAATACGCCGTTGTTGGAATTGACGTAGACGATGGTGGCCTTGGGCGCGACCGCTCCCGACCACTCCACATCCAGGTCCGCTTCGCCGATATCGCTATTCACCACGCCGGGGTCGGCCGAACCCGGCACCAGGACCACGGTGGGCGCGCTCGCCGGCAGTCCGGAAACGCTGCGGAAGGTCGCAATGTCCGACTGAATCAGGTCGGTCTGGCCCATGACGGCGATTCTTTGCCCGGTGCCGTCAATCCCGGAGTTGTAAAGCGGCTTCAGGTTGTAGATGGTGGCGAAGTCGTCGGGAGCAAGGAAATGGCTGCCGCTGATGCTGGACGTGAACTGCGGCCGCGGCGAAGTTCGCCCGACACCGCCGCGCGGCTTAGGACGAAAGTCGTTCAAGCCGCGAATGCCGGTGACCACGTTGGCCAGCGGCCACGGCAGCTTCGGGTCGGAAACGTTGGCGTAATGTAACTCGCCGTTCACCCGGTAGTGATGGATGGGTGTGCCGAATGAGGCTGCCACCTGCGCCGCCGTGCCGCTGAAAGCCACGTAGGAGCGGCTGCGCGCGGTTTCATCCACGGAAAATCCCCGGCTCTGCAGCCAGTCAACGACTTTGCCGACATCGCCCGCGCTCATCCCGAAGCGGTCGGCGAACTGCTCCGGCGTCAGCCACTGGTGGTAATAAGGAGAAAGCGGATTCTGCTGCTCGCTGAGGATTGCGGCCAGGTCGGCCTGCTGCGCCGCACTGGGATTGAACGTCATCACCATGCGGTTCAGCATCATGGATCCGGCGACCTCGCCCTGATCGTTTTCGGTTCGGGTGAAGGGATGAACGTTGCCGCGTACCGGCTGGCTCTCGCTGACCTGGAGCGGCTGAGCGATGCGGTCGTGGACCTGCGCGGGCAGCAATGCCGGAAATAACAAAGTAGCCAGTGAGCAAAGCAGGAGAATGAAAAAGCCCGTCAATCTGCGTCGCATGACACCTTCACGAACGGGAAATGCGGAGACTCGCTCCGTGTTGTGGCGCGCAAGCTAGCCCAGTGGCCGGGCTAATGAGCTTGCAAACACCGCGGAGCAAGGAAAGTTTCACCTGCATATGACGCTAGCAGACCGGGCCTGAGGTGTCCGTCAGCGCACGCCGCCGGCCGCCGTCCCCTTGGTCGGGTGATAGTTGGGAAAGGGCTGGTGATCAACCGATTTGCGCGGCGATTTCTTCAACTGGTCCAGCACCAGGTCCACCGCCTTCTCCAGTTGCGGATCGCGGCCCAGACGCCATGCCGCGGGATCGAACGGGACCTCGTAATCGGGTGGCACGCCGGCGTTCTCCACATCCCACTCGCCTTGCGGGTTGTAAAACGCCACCCGCGGCGCCGTGACCGAGCCGCCATCCATCAGCGGCGGGTAATCGTAAATCCCGACCAGCCCGCCCCAGGTGCGCGTGCCCACCAGCGGTCCGATCTTTTCGTGGCGGAAGTACCAGGGCAGGGCGTCGCCACCGGAACCCGCGTACATATTGATCACCATCACCTTGGGGCCGAAAATCGAGCCCACCGGAGTAGTGAACGGGTGTCCCTCGCGCGTGAACCAGTAGTTCATCAGCGGCTTGCGCAAATTGTCGATGATGTAGTCCGCCGCCTGGCCGCCGCGATTGAAGCGCTCGTCCAGCACCGCGCCCTGGGCGTTAATCTGCGCGTAGAAGTAGCGGTTGAAATAGGTGTAGCCGCCCACGGCCGTGTCGGGAAGATAGACGTAGGCCACGCGCCCGCCGCCCAGTTCTTCGACCTTGCGGCGGTTGGCGTCAATCCAAGCGCGACTGCGCAGGTTGGTTTCGTTATCAATGGGCACGACGGTGGCGGTGCGCGCGCCCTTGCCGCCGGGATCGCTGCCGACCTTGATGACCACCGACTTGCCCGCGGTCGCCTGGAAGAAACTGAAAAGGTTGTCCGATCCCTTCAGCTCGCGTCCCGCCACCTCCAGCAGGTAGTCACCTTCTTTGACGTTGACACCCGGCTCGGTGAGCGGCGCGCGCAGTTCGGGGTTCCAGTTCTCGCCTTGGTAGATTTTCGCGAAACGGTACCGGCCATTCTCGATCCTGTAATCGGCGCCGAGCAGCCCCGTCTTGGGCTGCGTGGAACGAGGCGGCTGCGGCGGGCGCACGTTCATGTGCCCCACCGACATTTCGCCGAGCATATCGGTGAAGACATAGTCGAGATCGGCGCGGCTGGCGGCGGCCTCGACGTAAGGCGCGTAGTGTTTCTCCGCCGCGGTCAGGTTCACGCCATGCAGGTTGGGGTCATAGAAGAAGTCGCGCTCGATGCGCCACACTTCGCGATACTCCTGCTGCCACTCGGCGCGCGGATCGACGTAGACCTCCATGTCGTCGAGCTTGAGCGGCATGCCGGCGATCCGCGGGCCTTGCTCGGCAGCGGCACTCGGCGGCTCGCCCGACTTGCTGGGCGGCGGCACGCCGGCGATCAGCCACTTGGCGTGCTCCCCGATGCCCTGCCGGTACAACATCTTTTTGCCGTCGAAAGAAAGCGCGAACGCGGTCACGCCGTCGAGCAGCTTGGTGGTCTTGCGCGGCTCCAGCTCAAAGCGGTACACCGTCGTGCTTACGCCTCCCGGGCCGGCGGTCGGCACCACGGGCCGCTCTCCCAGATAAATCATGCCGCTGGCGCCCGCCTCCAGCCCGGCGTAATTGCGCGCCGGGATGGGCAGAGCCAGGATGCGCTGGTCAATGTTCTCGAAATCGATCTTGACGATCACCGGCTGCTTGGGCTTCCTGTCCGCGGTTTTCTCATCGCTCGCGGCGCCCTTTTCTTCGCTGCCTGACGCCTGCATGGCGACACCGGCTGGTTTGTCCTCCGGCTTCGATTCCGCCGCCGCTTTCTCTTCATCGCTCTGCGGCGCAATCGGCGACGGCAGGTCCTTGCGCAATACGACGACGTACACGCTGCGCGTCACCGGACGCGCGAAGCTGGAGAGATCGAGCCAGCCATTGGTCGGCCCGACATTGGTGCTGGCGGTGAAGTACAGATACTTGCCGTCGCGGTCGAAGGCGGCATAGCGCGCGTCGCTCATGCCGTCGGTGATCTGCTGCGCCTTGCCGCTCTCCAGCGAGTACACGAACACCGCGCGCATGTGGCTGGGAAGTTGTTTTGTGTAGGCGATCCACTTGCTGTCGGGCGCCCACGCCGGGTCCAGCGAGTGGAACGGACCTTCGTAATAATCGGTGTCCACCTTCACCGGCGCGCCCTTCGCCAAGTCCACGTACCAGAGGTTGAGCCGCTTGTCGTAATACGCAATTTTCTTGCTGTCGGGCGACCACCTGGGCCCGTAGTAAAACGTCGGCGGCTCGCCCAATCCGATCTTCTTCAGTTCCGTGCCGTCCTGCGAACGCAGGTGCAGCGCGTACTCGCCACTCTCGTCGGAAAAGTAGGCAATCCACTTGCCGTCGGGCGACCACGCCGGGTCGCGCTCGGCCGCGGCCGTGGTATTGGTCAGGTTGCGAATATCGCCCTTGTCCGCCGGAACGCTGAAGACTTCCCCGTGGGCTTCGAAAACGGCGCGCACCCCGGTCGGCGAAATGGCGTAATTTTGAATGTGGTCGCCGGCTTTCACATAATGCGGCCGCAAGCTGGGCAGGTCGCCGGCCACCTCGACGTTGATCGCCGCTGATTTGCCGCTGCGCAGGTCAAGCCGGCGCAACGAACCGAGCTGCTCATACACGATTTCCCCCGGCGCGGCCGAGGCGCACTTGATATCGGAGGTCGGCGGCAGCACCTGCTCCACTTTCTTGCTGCGCGTGTCGTACACGAACAGGGTGACGGGGCCGCTGCGGTCGGAGAGGAAGTAAATCTTCTCGCCGATCCAGAGCGGATCGAAGTCGTTGGAATTGTTGTCGCGAGGAATTTCGATGACGCTGGAATCGGACAATTGTGCGATCCAGACGCGCGCTGTGCGCCCGCCGCGGTAGTTCTTCCAAGCGCGCCCCGGCTGCCAGTTCCACACCGGCACGTACGCCAACTGCTTGCCGTCGGGTGAGAACGATCCCATCACGCCTTCCGGCAGCGGAATTTCATGCGGCAGCCCGCCCTCCAACCCAATCGTGAACAGGCGGTCGAATCCGGCGTAGCTGTTGCGCGAAGAGCGGAACAGGACTTGCTTGCTGTCGGGCGTCCAGCCGACCACCACGTCGGCGGCGGGATGAAAAGTCAGCCGTGCCGGCACGCCGCCGCTCGCCGGCATCACGTAGACGTCCGCATTGCCCTCATAGGTGCCGGTGTAGGCGATCCATTTGCCGTCGGGAGAGATCGCTGCGTCGGTCTTGGTTCCGGCGCCAGTGGTGAGCGGGTGAGCCGGGCCACCGTCGCGAGGTGCGCTCCAAAGATCGTCCCCGTAACTGAATACCAGTTGCGACGCGCTGGCCGCCGGTTTGTGCAGCAGCAACGGCTTCTGTGCCTGGACCAGGATTGCGAAGGAAAGTATGAATGCACAGCACAGCCAGTTCCTCATGACACACGTCTCCTCTATGTGGCTTATGGGAAGCATGAATTATACGCGTCGGAAAAGCAGGGGGCAGTAGCAGGACCTTGGTACTGGCCACCAGCCACTGACCACTTTTCTTTATTCCAGCACGAAGATGTTCTTTTTCGCGCACATGTCTTTCAGGATCTTCGGCCACACGGTCACGCTGACCTCGCCCAGGTGCGCCTTGCGCAGCAGGGTCATCAGGGTGCGCGCCTGCCCGATGCCGCCGCCGATGGACAGCGGTATCTCGTTTCTGACGATCGCCTGGTGATAAGGGAACTTCAGGAAATCGGTCAGGTTCGACAACTCGAGCTGCTGCTTCAGCGTCTCGGCGTTCACCCGGATTCCCATGGACGTCAGTTCGTGACGCCGCTTGGTCACGTGGTTCCACACCAGGATGTCACCGTTGAGCCCGTGCGTGTTCTTGCCGGTTTCATGGCGCGTGTCGGTGACCCAGTCGTCGTAATCGGCGGCGCGGTTCTCGTGCGGCAGGCCGTCGGCGAGCGGCCACCCGATGCCGATGATGAAAATCGCCGGGTATTGCTGCAGCACCTGGGTTTCACGCTGCTTGCGCGGCAGGTCGGGAAACATCTCCAGGATTTCTTCCGCGTGCAGGAAGGTCAGCTTTTCCGGCAGGTTGGGATAGCGCGGGTCCTTGAGCTTGGGGAACATCTCCTGGACGAATCTCTCCGCCCCGACCAGCACTTTCCAGATGCGGCCGACGACTTCCTTCAGAAACGCGAGGTTGCGCTGCTCCGGCCGGATGACACGCTCCCAGTCCCACTGATCCACGTAGCAGGAATGGTCGTGATCGAGGAAGTAGTCCTTGCGCACGGCGCGCATGTCGGTGCAAATGCCCTCGCCGAGTTTGCAGTCGAACTGCCGCAGGGCCACGCGTTTCCACTTCGTCGCCGCCTGCACCACCTGCGCATCCACGGGGTGCTTGTCGTAATCGTTGGAAATGTGGAACTGGATGGGAGTGCGCGAGCCGTCGCGGTCCAGCAGGTCGTTGACGCCGCTTTCCACGTCCACAATCAGCGGCACGGTGACCATCATTAAATCGAGTTCCTTGCAGAGGTTTTCCTCGATGTAGTTCTTGGCGGCGAAGATCGCTTTCTGGGTTTCGCGCGGCGTCAGCAGCGAGCGGTAATCATTGGGCAGGATCTTTTCCAGTTCGGCGTAGTCGCCGATGCCCGGTCCGGCGAGGTCGGCCTTTTTGACAGCCAGGGTTGCCATGCGTGCGTCTCCTGTTCGGCGGAAATGACAGATGTCGAACCTATTAATGTCCCCCGGCTCGGGCCGCGCGGCAGTGCCGGTCGTCACCAAGCGGTGTGCGCCGGTTTCAATTGGGAATTCGCTTTGCTGGGGACCTCGGGGCCTTACATCAACGGTACCGGCGGAAGGCCGGGTTGCGCCGCCGGGCATAACCCGGCCAGAAGGACAGCAACCGAGGTAATCTCGCCTTCGGCCGGCATCCGGCCTAGGATTGACCCATGATTGCGACGGCACACTCTCCCGGGCCGTTTGAGGCCCAGCGCAGATGGAAGCGCTACCAGATCCGCGTTCCGGTGCGGTTGGTGGTGCATCGCGGCGACCTCACGGCGCGCATCAACGGGCGCGGCACCGAGCTCAATGAAGGTGGCATGTGCATCTTCGCCGGCGTGGAACTGAATCTCGGCGACCAGATCGAACTGGAATTCACCGCACCCTACACACCCGATGCGCTGCGCGTGTGGGCCTCGGTGCGCAATCGCTATGGCTACTACTACGGCCTGGAATTTCTTACCGAGAACGCCGGCGAGCGCGAAGAAGTCGAGCACTTCCGCGAAGTGCTCCGCAGCTCCACCGGCAACGCCTGAAACTCCCGCTCAATTCGACCAGAGCGGCTTCCCCGCAGCATCGCGCAGGGTGAATACCTCGTCGCCGCGGATGATCTCGCGCGCGATCATGCTTTCCTTGCCCTGGTAACGGATCCTGGCGCCCGTCACCTGCAAGCGTTCTCCGGGCCGGATCACAAATTTGTTGTCGCGCAGGAAGCGCGCAATGGCAACGTGCACCAGGATGGTTCCGCTGCCGGTCTTGAGCACGACATGCGTGCCGCGGTCATCGGTCACCGGACAGAGGAATTCCTGCACATCCTCCACCGTGCCTGCGACCGTGGCTTCATTGCTGGCGCTATAGGAGAGCGAGTCGGGTTGTTTGCGGGACGTAACCGCGGTCAGCAGGACGATCAACACCACCGTGACGGCGCCGACGATGATTTTCAGGTTCTTCATAGCGTCCTCCCTCACCGTGGAGACACACGAGCTCCGGAAAAAATAGAGTGTTGGTTGGTTGGGAGTTTGGGTCCGAAGCGGGTTGTGGAGCATAGCATGAACAATGGACACCTCCACGGCAAGCGGTGTCCGACCTCCTTCACGCTAGCCCCGAACCATGCCGGAAGCAAGTATGGTCGTCACTTTTGGGGGTGACTAAACCCGATCTGGCACTGGTTGGCGTTTCGGATCATCGGTGGCGCTTGCTGCCTATCTGGCGGCCGCGGATTTCGGGCGGTTCTTCTCGATCGCGTCCGCCATTACCTTCACCAGCTCGGTAACCGTGTACGGACTCCAACCGTGCCCCTTCATCGGCCGGCCGTAGCCAAAGGACCCGGCGTAGTACGGATCTTTGGTGTTGGCGAGGAACTTCTCCAGCCGGTAGACCGCCAGGTTGAGGTAGTAATTGTCCATGTCCCCGCAGAAGAGGTGAAGCTTGCCCACCAGATGGGGCCCGATCTTCGGCCAGTTTTTCTCCAGGTCATAGGTCAGATCGAATCCGTGATCGCGCATGTAGTTGGCAACCTCATGATCGATCTTGCCGGTCCGCTTGTCCCATAACGGCCGCGGGTAGCCGTCGGGGCCCACCGGCCCGTACGCCGCCTCCCACTCCTCGTACTGTTGTCCGCTGCGCCCGTGGGTGCCCAGCACCTCCTCCAGCAGGCTCATCTGCCGGACAGTGACCAGCACCTGGCCTTCGGAGCTGCGCATCATCGGCCGCTCCGGCGGGATGTACTCGGACCCGGGTGCTTCAAACGCGCTGTCGTCCTGGTAGATGTCCACCAGTTGATAATTGTGGAAGTCAATCGGGTCAGGGAAAAACGTCCACGTCCCGCCGAAAAACTCGGGATGCAGCACCTGCAGCGCGAGTGATTCCCACCCACCCGTGGACCCGCCGGTCAACACCCGCGCCCAGGGCTCGCGCACGATGCGGAAGTTGGTCTCCAGGTAGGGGATCAGCTCCTGCATGAGGGCGTCGCCGTAGGGACCCTGGTTGGCCGAGTTGACGGCGTAGGAGTCGTCGAAAAACGGCGTGGGATGCTGAAATGTGACCATGATCATGCGCGGAAAATTGTTGGACAACCAAGCCTGGCTGAAGCGGCGCGCCTCATTCCGCGATGGCCAACTATCCTCATCGTCGCCGTCATCCCGGAAACCAAAGGGCGCGCGCAGCGAAAAGTGGTCCTGGATGTACACCACCGGATAGCGCTGGTTGGGGTGCTCGTCGTACCCCTTGGGGAGCAGCACGGTGGCGCCGATGTACATGGGGTGGCCCCAGAATTGGCTGAGCAGCTTGCTGGCGAATTTCACGCGCTTCACGTATTTGGTGTCCGGCGGAACTTCGACCGGCGGGATCACATTGCCGGCCTCGAGCTTGACGTCGTACCCGGCAGCGGGATCCAAGCGCACCTTCTGAACCTCGCTGTACAAATTGCCCGGCGATTTGGCGAACTGCTGCCCTTCCCATTGGTCCATGTGGGCCCAGATGGTGTGCCCGTCGGCGCGGTGGAACTCGGTATAGACGTTGATCAGCGCCTGGACGTAGTACTCGCCTGGTGGCAGTTGCATCAGGCTCTTGAAGGGATAGCCGAGGGTGGCCGCGTCCATGACCGCCGCCTGCCCCGGCGGAAGCTGGTGGATGTCGGCGCCATAGATGGGCGTCTGCTGGAACCACCAACCCGCCTGCAGGCGGGGCTCGGGGCTGTCGCGACGGGTGATGATGACAAGCACGCGCCCGGTAATCGGCTGGGCGTGCGCCGAGGCGGGAAACGAGACCTGGAAGCGCGTGGCCGATGTCTGCGCCAGAGCGCTCAGGTTGAAGAGCAGCAGAAACAGCAGCAGGGCACGGCGGCACAACCTCATCCCGGACTCCTCCCATGCAAACAGCAAGCGTAACCCGGCAAGAGCGGATTGGACAACGCGAGGAGGGGGAGCGCGTTTTCGGTTGACAGCCCCATGCCGCGACCGCATAATTATTCAGTTCGTGCATAAACATGCGTTCGACGCCCAAAGCCCTGCGGCACCACCGCATCCTCGAGCTGGTTTCGAGCGAGCCCATGGTCACGCAGGAGGAGATGGTGCGGCGGCTAACGCGGCAGGGACTGAAAGTCACGCAGGCGACGCTGTCGCGCGACATCAAGGAACTCGGCCTGGTCAAGAGCGCGGACGGCTACGCCGCCCCGAGCACGATCGCCGATGCCGTACCCACGCCCTCGTTGTCGCACCTGCTGCGCGAGTTCGTGGTGGATGTCCGCGAGGCGCAGAACCTGCTGGTGCTGAAAACGCCGCCGGGCAGCGCGCAGCCGGTGGCGAGGGCGATCGACGCCGAGAGCTGGCCCGAACTGGTGGGCACGATCGCCGGCGATGACACCATCGTGGTGATCAGCTCCGACACCAAGAGCCGCCGCCAGCTCGGCAAGCGCATTCGCGAACTGATGGCGTAAGCAGTCGTCAGTCTCCGGTCTTCAGTCGTCAGGAGGCAATCGTCGCTAGCCTCACGACTGAAGACTGACGACTGAAGACTAATTCAAGGAGTCACCCATGGTCACCGCGCGTCCGGCACTGCCCGCGAAGGCGACGCGTTCCGCCCCCGCAATCTTTCAGCAGACCGATCTGCTCTCCATCGGCGATTTGTCGCCCTACGAGGTGCACGAAATTTTCGCGCTCACCAAGGACATCAAGGCGCGCCCGGCGATGTTCAGCAGCGCGCTGAAGGGCAAGCAGTACGCCATGATGTTCGAAAAGCCCTCGCTACGCACGCGCGTGACCTTTGAAGCCGGCATCAACTCGCTGGGCGGGCACGCGCTGTTCATGGAGTGCCCCGGCGGCATCGAGTCGCGCGAAAAGGCCGCCGACGTGGCGCGCAACCTGGAGCGCTGGGTGCAGGGCATCATCCTGCGCACCTTCAAGCACTCGACGGTCACGGAGATGGCAGCCAACGCCAACGTGCCGGTGATCAACGCGCTTACCGAGCGCGAGCATCCCTGCCAGGCGCTGGCCGACTACTACACGCTGCTGGAAAAATTCGGCGACTTGAAGAAGCTGAAGGTCGCATTTGTCGGCGACGGCAACAATGTGGCGCACTCGCTCATGCTGACGGCGGCCATTTTAGGCGGCCACTTCGCCCTGGCCGCGCCGCAAGGCTACGAGCCGGCGAAGGACATAGTGCAAGCCGCCGCCAAGATCGCCGCGCGCACCGGGGCAACCATCGAAATCACGTGCGACCCGCAGGCGGCCGTGTCCGGCGCCGATGCCGTCTATACCGACGTGTGGGCGAGCATGGGCCAGGAGAGTGAAGCGGGCCAGCGCGACGCCATCTTCCGCCCGTTCCAGGTGAACCGGACGTTGATGTCGCTGGCCGCGCCGCTCGCCGTATTCATGCATTGCCTGCCGGCCCACCGCGGCCATGAAGTCACCGACGAAGTTCTGGATTCGCCGCAGTCGGTGGTCTACGACGAGGCCGAGAATCGCCTGCACGTGCAGAATGCCATCCTGGTGCTGCTGGCTGGGACGCGAAAAGGGGCAAAGTCGGCGTCGGGGATGCGTGCGGGAAGAGCGTAACGGCAGTTTCGAGTTTCAGTTTCAGTTTCAGTAAGAGCAGATTCCTCCGCTTCGGCTTCGCTCAGGGTCGGAATGACAAATCAGTTGAGGAATGACAAGTCAGTTGATGAGTGGCAATCAGTTGAGGTGGGCAGAGATGACTGAAAAGGTGGTGTTGGCATATTCCGGCGGTCTCGACACATCCATTATCATTCCGTGGCTGAAGGAAAATTACGGCTGTGAGGTCATCGCCATGGTGGCCGACGTCGGCCAGGGCGACGACATTCCCGCCGTCATCGAGAAAGCCAAGAAGACGGGCGCCAGCAAGGTCTATGTCGAGGACCTGCGCCGGGAATTCCTCGCCGACTACGTCTTTCCCTGCCTGCGCGCCGGCGCGGTGTACGAGTACACCTACCTGCTGGGAACTTCGATGGCGCGGCCGGTGATCGCCAAGCGGCAGGTGGAGGTAGCGGTCGCCGAAGGCGCAACCTCCGTAGCGCATGGCTGCACCGGCAAGGGCAACGACCAGGTCCGCTTCGAGCACGCCTACCAGGCGCTGGAGCCCTCGCTGAAAGTGATCGCGCCGTGGCGCGAGTGGACGCTGAATTCGCGCGAGGATTGTCTCGATTATGCCGAGGCGCGCGGGATTCCGGTGGAAGCCAGCCGCGAGAAAATTTATTCCCGCGACCGCAATCTCTGGCACCTCAGCCACGAAGGCGGCGAGTTGGAGGATCCCAACAATTCTCCCAACGACGACATGTGGCAGATCACGGTATCGCCGCAGCAGGCGCCGGATCGCGCCGAGCAAGTCACCATCACCTTCGAGCAGGGCACGCCGGTCGCGGTGAATGGCAAGGGCTTGCATCCGGTGGCGCTGGTGGAAGAACTGAACACCATCGGCGGGCGCCATGGCATCGGCCGGGTTGACCTGGTGGAAAACCGCTTCGTCGGCATCAAATCGCGCGGCTGCTATGAAACTCCCGGCGGCACGCTGCTGCTGACCGCGCATCGCGAACTGGAATCGCTGTGCCTCGATCGCGAGGTCATGCACTTCAAGCAACAGATCGCGCTCAAGTACGCCGAGATGGTGTACTTCGGCCTGTGGTTCACGCCGCTGCGCGAGGCGCTCGACGCCTTCATTACCTCCACCCAGCAGACCGTCACCGGCTCGGTTACGCTCAGGCTCTATAAAGGAAACATCAGCGTCGCCGGACGGCAATCCAAGTTCTCGCTCTACCAGACCGGTCTCGCCGCCTTCACCATGGACGGCTACAATCCGAAAGACGCGGAAGGCTTCATTCGCATCCTCGGGCTGCCGGCGCGTGTCCAGGCGCCGTTGCGCCATAAGAAAGAGGTGTCGGAGCGCGTGCGCGGCAAGGAGTTTCTGAAGGCGACCACGGCGGCGGATTAGGGCTTCAGGCTACAGGCGTAGGGCTCAGGCAAGATTTTGTGGTTCAGACAACTACCCCAACCGCTCAGGATGCGAACCATTGTGTGGTTGGTGCCGTCCCTACGGAGTCTGTGTCGTAAGTGTGCCGCGCCGCTGGCGCTCTGCGATATTGATCCACTTTCCCCACCGCTGCCGCGGTGGGCTAACGAATTGCGCCCGCTTCGCGGGCTGATTTCGCGTGCTTCGGACCACTTTTTTCATCACCTTGAGGTTACGACACAGACTCCTACGGGACTCAGGAACATTTGTTAGGCGGAGTCCCGGCACTTACGTGCCGGGCTAGGCTCTGCCGCGCCTGCGGCGCTGTGGTCACCACTTTTCGACGATGTGCGAGAATTTCCGGCCTGAAGCCAGACGCCTGGAGCCTGAAGCCTTGAAAAAGATGTGGTCCGGCCGCTTTCGCGAGCCGCTTGATCCCGAATTCGAGCAGTGGCAGCGCTCGTTCGCCTTCGACGTTCGCCTGCTTCCCGACGAACTCGCCGCCAGCCGCGCCTACGCCCGTGCGCTCGCCAAGGCCGGCGTCTTTACCACGACCGAACTGGAATCGGTGGTGCACGCGCTCGGCGCCATCGCTGCCAAGGGCATTCCCAATCCCGCGGATCATCCCGGAGTCGAAGACGTTCACCAGTTCGTCGAGCAGGAACTGGTGTCGCTGATCGGCGACACGGGCTACAAGCTGCACGCCGGCCGCAGCCGCAACGAGCAGATCTCGACCGACCTCCGCCTCTACACGCGGCGCAGCATTGACGCCATCGTGGCCGCCATCGCCGCGCTCGCCTCCGCCTTCGTCGCCAAGGCCGAGCAGTATAAAGATGACGTCATGCCCTCCTACACGCACATGCAGCGCGCGGAGCCCGTGCTGGTCGCGCACTGGCTGCTGGCCTGGGTGGAGATGTGGTTGCGCGACGCCGCGCGTCTCACCGACTGCCGCCGCCGCGTCAACGTGCTGCCGCTGGGTTCGGGCGCGGTCGCCGGGCCGGGCATGGAATTGGATCGCGCCGCCATCGCCAAAGAACTCGGCTTCGAAACCATCTCCGGCAACAGCATGGATGCCACCAGCGACCGCGATTTTGAGCTGGAATACCTGCACGCGCTCGGCTTGCTGGCGCTGCACGTGAGCCGCTGGGCGGAGGAGATGGCGCTGTTTTCAACCGTAGAGTACGGCTTCGTGCAGTTGCCGGAACCATACTCCACCGGGTCGAGCGCCATGCCGCAGAAAAAAAATCCGGATGCGCTGGAGTTGCTGCGCGGCAAGACCGGCCGCATTCTCGGCGCCGCCACCGCGTTGCAAACCGTGCTGAAGGGCTTGCCTCTGGCCTACAACAAGGACTTGCAGGAAGCGCAGGAGCCGCTGTTTGCCGCCACCGACAGCGTTCTGGCCGCGCTCGCCATCGCCACCGGCTTCGTGGCCACCGTCGCGCTGGACACCGAGCGCATGAAACAGGCCGCGAGCGCCGGATTTCTCAATGCCACCGCCGCCGCGCGTTACCTGGTGAAAAAAGGGGTCGCGTTCCGCCTGGCACATTCGGCGGTCGGTCAGGCGGTACGGTTGGCGCTGGAGAAGAAATGTGAGCTGGATGGGCTGAGCCTACAAGAACTGAAGCAATTCCGCCCGGAATTCGATCGCGACTTCTTCAATTCGCTGAAGCTTGAGGCAGTGCTCGCCAGTCATGATGTAGCTGGCGGCACAGCGCCCGGGCGAGTGCGGAAAGCGCTGGGCGAGGCGCGGCGAAGGATTGGCAAGATTACGAACGCCGCAGCCATGCCGCGGACCCGGCGCTCCAGGCGAATGTCATCCTGAGCCGATTTTCGTTTGCGGAGCAGAAAAGCATAGATCCTGAGTTCGCGCCCCTTCGACTTCGCTCAGGGCGGGCTTCCCAGGGCGCGAACTCAGGATGACGCCTTCTCAGGGTTAGAGGTCGGTTGCGAGTGGCGAGACAACACTAAGACTTCCCCGCGGTGTGCGCCTTCACCTGCTCCAGCACCTGCTGCGCCGCTTCGGTTGCGTCCATGGTGGAGAAGGCGCTTCCCAACTCGATGGTCGGAATGCCAGCCAGCACGTGGCGCAGCGCATCGCTTTTTTCGCCGCCGCGCACCATCACGTTGGGTCCCAGGATCACCACCGCCGGTTTCGCCGCTTTGATCAAGATGCGCGCATCCGACACATTGGGCGTGGTCAGCGGATCGTACCCGGCGTGGCGCAGCACTTCGCGCACATACGCCAGCACGTTCGCCGACTGTTCCACGCACACCACCGTCTTGCCCGAGCGCAACGCGCCGTCCTTGGCAGTTCCGCGCTGGTAGAACGCCGAGACCGCGTCCACCTCGGATGCCTGCACCTCCAGAAGCCGGTTGAGGTTGGTAATGCTGAGGGTGTGCGCCACTTCTTTGGTCACGTTGCACAGCTTGAGGTCGCCGCGCGCGGTTCGCGCCGAGGCCGCCAGGCGCACCAGCAGGCCCAGACCGCTGCTGTCCACAAAATTCACCTCGCCCAGGTGCAGCACAAAATGCTTGTGTTCCGGCAGCAGCTTGCCAAATTCCTTGTGCAGGTGCTCGGATTCGTCTCCGGCCACAATCCGGCCGGCGCACTTCACCACCGTGACCTTGCCCACGTGACGCGCTTCCACCTGCAAAGCCATATCGCTCACCTTCCCCCGAGGCGCTTCAGCGCGCGGATTATATCGCGAAGCCCGGCCGGCTTGGGCGGCGCATCGTAATGGTAAGATCAGGAATTGCGCTGATGCCGCCGATCATTCAAGTCGAAAACGTCACCCGAATTTATCGCGTCGGCAAAGTGGACGTGCCCGCCGTCCGCGGCGTCTCCTTCAGCGTGAATCAAGGCGAATTCGTGGCCGTGGTCGGGCCATCGGGCAGCGGCAAATCAACTTTGTTCTACATGCTGGGCGGGCTGACGCACGCCAATTCCGGCCGCGTCATTGTTGATGGCGACGACTTCGCACGCCTCTCCGACGCCGAGCGCACCCGCATGCGGAAGCGCAAAATCGGTTTCGTGTTCCAGAAGTTCAACCTGCTGCCGACGCTGAATGCGCGCATGAATATCCAGATTGCGCAGGACATCGCCGGCCGCGACAGCACCGACGGCAAGTGGTTCGACGACATCACCAAGTTGCTCGGCATCACGGACCGCCTCGACCATCGCCCCTCCGAGCTATCCGGCGGCGAGCAGCAGCGCGTCGCCCTGGCGCGCGCGCTCATCAACAAGCCGGCCATCGTGCTTGCCGACGAGCCCACCGGCAACCTCGACACCAGGAATTCCGAGATCGTCCTCCGCCTGCTGCGCGAAACCAACCAGAGCTTCGGGCAGACGGTGCTGATGATCACCCACAACCTCGAAGCGGCGGCCTTTGCCGGGCGCATCCTGCACATGCGCGACGGCCAGATCATCGGCGAGGAGAGTAAGATTCGGCCCTAGGATGGTGGGGACTTCGCCATGGACAACCTGCAGAAACCAATCCTGCCCGGCAAGGGCGCTTCCGACTACGAACGCTACCTGCACACCGACGAGCTTCTCGATCTGCAGAAGCGGCCCGAAGCTATGTCGCACCCCGACGAGCTCACCTTCCAGGTCATCCACCAGAGCTCCGAGTTGCTGTTGAAGGCCGCCGCCTGGGAGCTTTCCCGCGCCCGCGACCTGGTTGAAAGCGGCGATTTCGACAACGCTGCCCGCCTGCTGCGCCGCGCCAACCGCATGCTCGATTATCCCATCGACATGCTGCACATCCTGGAAACCATCACTCCGTACGACTACCACATCATCCGCGCCGGCCTGGGGCACGGCAGCGGCCTGGATTCCCCCGGCTTTGTTGCCCTGCTGCACATCGGGCCGCGCCTGGGCGAAATATTCTTTCACCAGCTCGAGAAAACCGGCCTCACGGTGGACGACCTCTACCGCCGCCACAGCGAGTTCTTCTCCCTGCACGAACTCGCCGAGCAACTGCTGGAATTCGACGAGCGCATGCAGGCCTTCCGCTTTCATCACCTGAAGCTGGCGCAGCGGATTATCGGCGGCGAAGTGGTGGGCACCATGGGAACGCCGGTCGAAATCCTGCGCCAGCGCATGGAGCACGGCACGCTGTATAAGCCCTTGTGGGATGTCCGTAACCAGATCACGGCGAAGATGAACACCGGCCCGCAAAAGCCGGATGGCCGCTACTAACAATCCGTCGTTGGTCGATGGTCGTTGGTCGATGGCCGCCGACCTCGCGTTTTCTTGAGTCTACAATCCGCAATCGTCCCGCCGTGCGCCTTCCTTGTGCCTAGCGCCTTTTCGTCTGCGCCCGCAACTTGTATCCGGTCAAATACGCCTGGTCCGCCTGCTCGGTCATACCCTTGGCCTGGTAGGCGTTGGCCAGCCAGATCCAGGCTTCCGCATCCTTCGGCGCCAGCTTGGTGGCGCGCGTGAAGGCGTCCACCGCGTCGTCGTAGCGCTGCAATTTCATCGAACCGAGCCCGAGGTTGTACCAGGCCTGCGGCAGGTTGGGATTGAGTTCGGTGGCTTTGCGGAATTGGGTCAGCGCTTCGTCGCTGCGGCCCAACTGGTTCAGCGCAACCCCGAGATTGACCTGCGCTTCAACATCCTTGGGGTTCAACTCCGTGATCTGCTGAAATGCCTGGCGCGCCGGTTCATAACGCTTGTCGCGCAAATACAGCACGCCCAGTTGCGCCAGCACGGCCGGATTTTTCGGATTCAACTGCGCCGCGCGCTGGAACGCCGCCTCCGCCTGCGAGTCCTGCTGCGTGCGCAGGTACGCGCTGCCCAGCAGCATCCACGCCGGCACGTAATTCGGCCGAAGCTTGACCACCTCGGTCAACTCGCGCACAGCGCCCGCGTTGTCGCCCTGGCGCAATTGTTGTTCGGCATGTTCCAACCGGACCACCGGCATGTGCGCAAAACGCACCGCCACCGCGCCCGCCACCAGCACGATGACAAATGCGGGAAACAGCATCGGCCGCATGCGCGACTGGCGCGGCGCCGGCTGCCGGAAGTCCACGCTCAGCACCGAGCCCAGCAGCAGCCCGGAAAGCAGGCCGCCGATATGTGCGCCGTTGTCGATGCCGGCTTTTACAAATCCGTACGCCAGGTTGTACCCCGCAAACGCCACCAGGCTGATCAGGCTGGTGCGCCACGCGCCCTTCGGCGCCGCCAATTTTCCCAGGTACAAGGTGGCAATGAGGGCGCCCGCGAGGCCGAAGATCGCGCCCGATGCCCCCGCCGTCACCACCAGGGGATTGCGCGCCAGGCTCACGATGCTGGCCGCCAGTCCCGACATCACGTACAGCGCTAAAAATGTTTTTCGCCCGTACAGGTATTCCGCCAACAATCCGAGCTGCCACAAGCACCACATGTTCAGCGCCAGGTGAACCAGGCCGATGTGCACGAACATCGCCGTCAGCAGCCGCCACCACTGCCCGGTTAGAGTGAGCGGCCCGAAGTTCGCTCCCCAGCGCAGAATTTGGTCAGCCGTGGGCTGCGTTACCGACGCGCCCTTCACCACCATGGCAATGAAAATGAGAAGGTTGATGGCGACCAGCACCGCGGTTATCGACAACGGCGTGCGCTTGGTCGACAGGGGCTCGGCGGCATGCGGTTCAGCGGATGGCTTCGGGCTCCAGGCTTCAGGCTTCAGGCTGGCTCACTCATCCTGACCGTCAGCACCGGGCAGGGCGCGTTGGCCACCACTTCGTAGGCTGTCGCCCACTTCAGCCGGCGCGCGAAGCCCACCGGCTGGCGTACTCCGAGCACAATCAGTCCCGGCTTGCGCTGTTGCGCCACATTGAGGATACAGTCGGCGGCGGTCCCAAACTCGACAATCGTCTCCGGCGGCGCCACCAGTTGCGTGCCGGCGGGAATCAGCGAAGCCAGCCGCTGCCTGGCGCCATCCACAATCCGCTTGCGCTCGGCCTGGGTTTGCGGCGTCTCCTTGCTGACGTGCATCATCAGCAATTGCGCGCCCTGGTGCTGCGCCAGCGACAGGGCGTATCCCCCGGCCTTCAGCGAGTGCGCACTGAATCCGGTGCAGAACAGGATGGGCTGCTGCGGGGTGCGCTCGCTGACTTGCACCGCTCGCGGCCCCACCATCAGCACCGGGCATGGCGCCTGGCGAAAAATCGTCTCCGCCACCGACCCCAGCAGCAGCTTGCCCACGCGCCCGCGCGCATGCGTCCCGATCACCAGCAAGTTGATGAACAGGCCGTTGATCTTGTGCGAGAGCACGTCCCAGACATCGCCCTGCTCCACCAGGACCTGGTGGTCCACGCCTTCCAGGTGCCCGGCGATCAGCAGGTCGGTCATGTGGCGCTGTGCGTTGCGCCACGCGTCCTCGAGCGCGCGCTGGCGGGCGTCGCCGGCGAGGAACTGAAACGTTTCCGGCGCGACCACGTGCAGCAGGTACACCTTCGATGCGTAGCGCCGCGCGATGGACAGCGAATAGTGCAGCGCCGATTCCGACACTGGGTCGAAGTCAGTCGCCAGCATGATGCGCTGCATGGAAACTGGCGTGGAAGCGTCCAGGGTGGGGACAGCAGCAGAAGGTTGGAGCGGCATATCCGACATGGCGTCGCCCGCGGGGCCCTTAACCATAACACCGCGCAATCAGGCGCTCAAGTCATCCTGTGCTCCGTCGCGGGCTTCTCGCTGAAATGAGCTCCTTGCCCATTGGCCAACCTCAGACGCAAATGACAGGATGGGGACGGGTGGTACGCCTGATCCGCTACCATGTCCCGATCAACGTTGATCGCCAAACCGACCGTCGCCGCTGGCCGGACGTCCTCGCGGCCTCGCTGCTCTTCTGCGCGACTGCCGGCGTAGTGCTGTGGCAGAACTCCCGCCTGGCTGTGTTGTGGGACCTCAGCTACATCCTGGAGAATGGCTGGCGCATTTCCGTCGGCCAGATGCCCTACCGGGATTTTCCGCTGCCCTATCCGCCGCTGACTTTCCTGGCGCAAGCGGCGCTGATCAAGTTCACCGGAAGGATCTACTTTCATCACGTCATCTACGCTGCTGTCGCCGGCGGCATCGCCACGCTCCTGACTTGGCGAATCCTTCTGTACCTGGCTGGGCCGGCCCGAAGTCCGCGGCTGCTCGCATTTCTCCTGAGCGCGCCGCTCGTTGTCCTGGGCATCTACTGCATTTTTCCGCACCCGTTCTACGACTGCGACTGCACCTTCGCCGTCCTCGCTTGCTTACTCCTGCTCCTGCATGTGGAGAAGAAAGGCTTCCCTGCCGGTTTGAGCTTTGTCGCCGGCATCGTCCTGGTTGTGCCGGCGCTGGTCAAGCAAAACACCGGCCTGGCATTTCTGGGCAGCAGCGTGGTGGCCATCGTGGTTCTCATGGCAATCGCAACCCGGCGGACAGAATCCGTCCGCGGGTACGCCTTCATCCTGGCTGGAACCGCTGTGGGACTCGGTCTGTCGGCGCTGCTGCTTCATTACACCGCTGGACTGGAAAACTATCGGCACTGGACCGTCCAATTCGCGGCGGCGCGCCGAATGCCGTCGCCCATGGACATGTTGACGGTCTACGACAACCGGCTCCTGCTTTGGTGGCTGCCTTCGTTTGCGGCCGGAGCGCTCTTGCTGTCGCGTGCCCGCGCCAGCCGCTGGTTGGGCGTGTTGGCGGGAGTTCTGCTGGTCCTTCCATTTGCCTGGACCGCGGCCTGCGTACTCACCCAGACGGATTCCTCCGATCAGGCTGAGTGCCTGCTGTCGCTCTGGCCCTTGGTGCTGATGGTTTCGTTCGTATTGTCACTGCGCGAGGTCCGGCGACGTCAAGGCATGGCGCTGGTGGCGCCGTTCATCGTGATCGCCACCGTGCATGGCGCCTTTTTATCGCAACAGTTATGGGGTTCGACCTACGCAATCTGGCCGCTCGCCATTGTGCTCATCGCCGGAGTCATCACTGCGCTCGCCACGCCGCCGATACAGCATCGCATCGTCGAGTTGATGTTGCCCCTGGCGGTCGCGCTGTCGCTAATCATTTCCGGCGGGAACTATGTCTGGAGCCATGAGCGCCTAGACTACGCAAACGTGGCCGACGGCGAGGTGGAACACTCGCAGTTGCCGGCCCTGCGCGGATTGTCCGTCCGCGGCCCCTGGCTTCCGCAGTTTGACGAGCTGGCAGCCTACGCAAACGCCAACATCCCCGCGCACGATGCGCTCTTGATGATCCCCGGCGAGGACCTCTTCTATTACGCCACCGGCCGGGCACCCCGTTTCCCGGTGCTGATGTTCGACCATACCGTGAATCCCTACCGTCCGGAAGAAGTGGTGGAGATGGCTCGCGCCCGCAACGTGCGCTGGCTGGTGGTCAAGCGCGACCTGCAACTCGCAGCCGACCCGGTAGAGGACAGGCAGCGATTGCTTGGGTTGCTGCTCCAGGGATTCACCAAAACTGAGGAACTTGATAACTACACGATCTACCAGCGCGCGCCCGCCGCGCACTAGCCTGAAGCCTGAAGCCTTGCGCCTCCATCCAATGAGTATGGCGAAGCCCAGAGTCGTCATCGTAGGCGCAGGATTCGGCGGGTTGACCGCGGCGGCGGCGGTGGCGCGCTTGCCGGTTTCGGTGACCGTGCTTGACCGTAAGAACCACCACACCTTTCAGCCGCTGCTCTACCAGGTGGCGACCGCCGGATTGTCGCCCGGAGAAATCGCCGCGCCCATTCGCGGCGTGCTGCGGCGTTACAAGAACGTCTCGGTGCTCATGGCCGAGGTCGGCGGCTTCGACCTGGAAAAGCGCTGCGTCAAGCTGAGCGACCTCGAGATCGAGTACGACTACCTGATCGTCGCCGCCGGCGCCACGCACTCCTATTTCGGCCACGACGAGTGGGCCGCCGCCGCGCCCGGATTGAAGACCATCGAGGATGCGCTCGAGATCCGCCGCCGGGTGCTGCTGGCCTTCGAACTGGCGGAACGGCAAGCGGTTGCCACCGGCACACACGAGCCGCTGAATTTCGTCGTCATCGGCGCCGGCCCTACCGGCGTGGAGCTGGCGGGAACGCTGGCGGAGGTGGCGCGGCGCACGCTGGCCAAGGACTTCCGCGCCATCGATCCGCGCAAGGCGCGGGTGGTGCTGGTGGAAGGCCTGCCGCGCGTGCTGCCTGCCTATCCGGAAGATCTGTCGCTCAGCGCGCTGGAGCAACTGCGGCAGCTCGGCGTGGAAGTGCGGACTTCGACCAGGGTGACGGAAGTCGAGCCGGGACGCGTGCTGCTGGGCGAAACCGTACTGCCCTCGGCGGTAACGCTGTGGGCCGCAGGCGTTTCGGCATCGCCGCTGGGCCGCATGCTCGGCCCGACCGACCAAGCCGGTCGCGTGCTGGTGGCGCCCGACCTGAGCGTGCCCGGACATCCCGAGGTGTTTGTTATCGGCGACCTGGCGAGCCTGCCCGGCAAAGATGGCAAGCCGCTGCCCGGACTGGCGCCGGTGGCGATGCAGCAAGGCCGCGCGGTGGCCGGCAACATCGGGCGCGCGATGCGCGGGGTGGCGCGCGAGGAGTTCCGCTACAAGGACCGCGGCACCCTGGCGACGATCGGCCGCGCCGCCGCCGTCGCCGATTTCGGCAAATTCCATGTCACTGGATTCATCGCCTGGATTCTGTGGCTGTTCGTGCACATCATGTTCCTGATCGGCTTCCGCAACCGCGTGCTGGTGATGCTGGAATGGTCGTGGTCGTACCTGACCTACGAGCGCGCCGCCCGGTTGATTACCGGCGACACGGACCTACCGGGTTTTCCGCCAAGGGCCCCGGCAGTGGGTAACGAACGGCACAACGCCGCGTGAGCAGGTCTCCGGCATCGGGTCAAGCCCTAAACTCTGTTTTTGCCTAAAAGTGTCCCGGCGCGGCGCCCCTGCCCGGAACTCACAGTTTGCCCTTGACCGAAACGCGGGTCGAGGATATGTATGTTTGAGTATGAGCGTGGGGCGCATGCAGTGGATTACCGCGATCGTGATGGCGTATGCCGTCATGCTGATCCTGGTGTCGCCGGTCGTCCCATCGCCGCTGACCACCCTGCGTTCCAAGCAGACGGTCCAGCCGCCGCATTTTGTCGCTCCCGTATCCGCCCTTTTGTTTACCGCGGTCGTCGATGCCACGCGCACGTTTTGGCTGATGGAAAAGCCTGCACACCTGCTCACCCGCGGTTCCGACATCGTCGATCTGACCACCGCCCGGCTCTGCTAGCCGCCCGTCCCATTTAGTTAGCGCACAAGATCTCAGGTTCTCCTGCTACTCACCTGGGCAGGAGGTAACCCTTTCCCGGCACTCTCCTCGGGTTAGGGTCTAGTGCGCGGGTGGCTCCCACCACACCCTTATGGCCGCCCGCGCTCTTTTCAGCTCTTAGCTCTTAGCTCTTAGCTCTTACGGGTTGGCCGTCGCGATGAATGCGGACCGTTAGGCGTAGAGGGACGTTTCAGCTAGCCGCCCATTGTCTTCAGGTTGGGACTGACGATGAGGCGGGCTTCGGTGGCGCGCTGCACGTCGTCGGCGGTCAGGCCAGGGGCAACCTCTTCCAGCAGTAAACCCTTGTCCGTCACGGTGATGTAGGCCATCTCGGTGACAATGTGGTTGACGACCTTGACGCCGGTGAGCGGCAGGGTGCACCGGGTGAGGATTTTGGGCTGACCGTCCTTGGTGGTGTGCTCCATGGCGATGAAGACGCGGCGCGCGCCGGCGACCAGGTCCATGGCGCCGCCCATGCCTTTGACCATCTTGCCGGGGATCATCCAGTTGGCGAGATTGCCTTCGGCGTCCACTTCCATGGCGCCGAGTACGCTGAGGTCAACGTGCCCGCCGCGGATCATGGCAAAGGATTCGGCACTGGAGAAATACGAAGTGCCGGGAATTTCGGTGACGGTCTCCTTGCCGGCATTGATGAGGTCGGGATCTTCCTGGCCCTCGAGCGGGTAGGGACCGATGCCGAGCATGCCGTTCTCGGATTGAAGCACAACGTGCATGCCTTCCGGGACGCAGTTGCCGACCAGCGTGGGCATGCCGATGCCAAGATTGACGTAATAGCCGTCGCGCAGTTCCTGGGCGATGCGGCGGACGATGCGGTCGCGCTTGGTGGTGTCTTGCGCCTTCGGAGCTTTCGGTGTGGTGACCATAGAGTTCTCGGTTCTCGGTTATCGGTTATCGGTTATCGGTGGTCAGTCCCAGGCCGCTTCGGTGCGGCGGAATTCGGTTAAAGCCCGTTCAAAATCTGAGTACGAGGCGCGGGCATCGGCGGCGGATTGGGCGCGGTAAATTGATGCGGTCGAAAGCAGCGCGCCGAATGAATCCGCGATGCCGCCCATGGCGTGCTCGTAGGCGCTGGTCATGACCGCCAGTTCCGCTGCCAGGTCGCCGAGCGTGAAGTTCCCTTCCTCGTACATGCGCAGGTAGCGCAGGACCGAGGTGCGGACTTCGTCGGCGGTGCTCTCCGGCATGGGCATGAAAAGTGGCCAGTGGTCAGTGGTCAGTGGCCAGCGAAACGTGACTGGCCACTGACCACTGGCCACTAGGCACCTGCCTTTCGTACCGTGTGCTTCTCGATGCGCTTCTCGTAATTCGTTCCCTGGAAGATGCGTTTCACGTAGACGCTGGGAGTGTGGACGTCGTCGGGATCGATCTGGCCGACTTCGACCAAGTGCTCCACCTCGGCGATGGTGACACGCGCGGCGGTGGCCATCATGGGATTGAAGTTGCGCGCCGTCTTGCGATAGACGAGGTTGCCCCACTGGTCGCCCTTCCAGGCCTTGATGAAGGCGAAATCCGCCTTCAAGCCACGCTCCATGACATAGGGGCGGCCGTCGAAGTCGCGGGTTTCCTTGCCTTCGGCGATCACCGTGCCAAAGCCGGTGGGAGTGAAGAAGGCGGCAATGCCGGCGCCGCCGGCGCGAATGCGTTCCGCCAGCGTGCCTTGCGGATTGAGCTCCAGCTCGAGTTCGCCGCTGAGGACCATCTGCTCCAACAGCTTGTTTTCGCCGACGTAGCTGCCGATATGTTTGCGGATTTGCCCGGTGCGCAGCAGCAGGCCGAGGCCGAAATCGTCCACGCCGGCGTTGTTGCTGATGGTGGTGAGGTCCTTCACGCCTTTGCGAACCACGGCAGCAATGAGATTTTCAGGAATGCCGCAGAGGCCGAAACCGCCGACCAGGATGGTGGCCCCGTCCTGCAGGTCGTGGATGGCCTCGTCGGCGTTGGCAACGACTTTGTTCATAAGAAAGTCCGGATGAGGAATGGGAAACGAATGATTGTAGTGCGAGCAATTAGCAGTTAGCAATTAGCGATTGGCGGCGGGTCGTTGGTCGATGGTCGTTGGTCGATGGCAAAAGCAAATCGCTACTTCACGTCCTTCATCGCCAGCAGAGAGCCGTAGTCGCGGCCGGAGGAGTCCACGGCGCGTGCGACCACGCCGGCGAAGGCGTCGCGGAGTTCGGGATACCTGGCCACGACTGCCTTGATGACCGCCAGGTTGTCCTGGAAAGCGGCGGCGGTGTTGGAGAGGTCGGTGGCGGCCTGGTACTTGACGATCAGGTCAAGATCGTTGCCCACGCTATCGGGGAAGATCTGGGTGACGCGGTAGGTCTTGCCCCCTGCCATCAGGTTCATGGGCTGACTAGGCGAGGGCCAATCGGCGGGCCGGGCCTGCTGCATATCGTCGGCCAGCCTGTCCTGCTGCACGGTGTACTCGATTTCGACCGGCTGCGACAGGTACCAAGCTTCCAGGTAGTAGAGGTAAGCAGCCAGGTTCTGGCCGCGGGATTTGTACTGGCGCGCCTGCGTGAGATACCAGCTCATATCGTGGCCGGCGACCTGCGTGGGTTTGACGGTGTAGCCGGCCAGGGCCCAGTGGTTTCCCTGCTGCTGCAAGACGAAGGTGAGCTTCACCGGCTGCCGGCCACCGCTCACGTCCTCGGTGACCACGGCGTAGCGTCCGGGCGCAAGGTTGGGAATCACGAACAGGACGCGGTCTTGCGAGTTGAAAACGCCGCAATAGTACTCGGCGCGTTCCATGGTCGCCTTAGCCGCGTTTTCCAACACGTAAACGGCCGACGGCGTGGCCTGCGCTCCGGTGAAGTCGGGCTTGTGGCCGGTGACGGCGCTTTCGACTCCGGCGAAACTGGCGGCCAGCGAGGGAACGGAAGCGGCTTTCATGCCGGCATAGTCGCCGGCGGCGGACATACGGAAAAATTGCTGTGCGGTGTTCTGGAGCGTGGACCGGGCGCCGGCATCGAGATCGTCGGCAGTCAGGCAGTTCTGCGCGGCCAGCGGGCCGGCGAGGGCAACGACGAGCAGGACAAGGAACGAGGCACGCCGCCGGCACGAATTGCTGATCATGGGACTCTCAGTCTTTAGTATGACGCTATACACGATTGGATGCTGGATTCCGGCAGTTCAGACGCTCAAATTGCCATCACCAGGGGCCAAAACGGGCACTCATGGGCATCGTAGAAAAGGTGTAGAATTTCTCCAATGGCGATTCGCAAATTGGCGTTGGTGGGGCTGGCGGCGGGGCTAACCGCAAGCGGGTTGGCGCAAGGGCCTGGGCAGGGGCCGGCGAGACCGCGCGCGACGCGCACCGTGGTGAAATCGCCGAAGGCCCCGGCAGCGCAGCCACCGTCGCAAGCGCCGCCCCAGGTGGTGGCGCCGCCGCGTCCGGAGCAGATGACGCCGGTGCCGCCGCAGGTTACGTATCAGGACGGACTGCTCAGCATCCAGGCACAAAATTCGACGTTGAGTTCGATCCTGACGGCGGTGCGAGCGCGCACCGGAGCGCGGGTGGAGATGCCGGCGGACACGGCCAACGATCGGGCCGCCGCGCAGCTCGGGCCGGGGAATCCGCGCGATGTGCTGGCGTCGCTGCTGCAGGGATCGCGGTTCGACTACATCGTGATTGGCTCGCCTACCGATCCGGACGCGCTGTCGGAAATAATTCTTACGCCGCATGCCGGCGGCAGCGGCGGGAAACCTGGGAACGACGCCTCGATCCCGCTACCAGGCGGCAGCCAGCAAATGATTATGCCGCGTATCGCCGGCGGCGCGGGACGACCGGAAATAAACGCCG
Source organism: Terriglobia bacterium (assembly GCA_020072845.1). Lineage (NCBI taxonomy): Bacteria > Pseudomonadati > Acidobacteriota > Terriglobia > Terriglobia bacterium. Next base: position 7,548 of record JAIQGF010000019.1, on the reverse strand, counting down.
ACGACGATGAGGCCGCGGCAGAACCCCAGCCGCCCGTGTACCAACCGCCCGTGTACCAACCGCCGCCTCCGCAATCGGTATCGGGAGCTGAGCAACCCGGACCGCCAAACCTGGAACCGGGCCAGCAGGGAAAGCCCAACGAAGTGAAGACGCCAGAGCAGTTGCTGAAGGAGCTGCAAAGAATGCAGCAGCAGCAGCAGCAGCAGGGCCGGCGCCAGCCGCAGCAGGAGTAAGAAGTTTCAGTTTCAGAAAAACCGCAATTCCTCCCCTTCGGCTCCGCTCAGGGTCGGAATGACAAACTCAAAAGATAATCAGGTCCAAGAGACGAGCAATGAGGCGTCTAGTCGCCGCTGGCCTGGGTGGCGGCGAGGGCGTGTTCGGTGACGCTCCGGGACTGTCGTCGCATGGCACGGAGAATGGTGTAGACGGCGGCATAGCCGAGGGCCACGCCCAGGGCGAGCGCGGCAGCGATGGTGACGAGAAGCGTGAGAACGACGATCAACGGGTTCACGGCCGACCGACCTTTCCTTGGAAGCGGGAACCGGCAACTCCGGATGTGCCACCCCGGACGCCTCCGAACCGCTCACGGGTAAGCGGAAAGGCGTCGCACGATCGGTTGTCGGAACTCTTGCTCATCGTCTTGCACCGAGATACTGAGGAACTATTTTTTCTTTTCCGCGTTCCAGATGGTCCGCGACACCGCTCGTCCGCAAAACGGACAGAAATTGATCGGGTACAGATTGGGCCGGTCCTCGGGCGAGCGCACGGCATAGTCGGAATCGATTTCGTTGAGAATGCGACCGTGCATGGTGCGCAGCGGCTGATTGAGGATCGCGTCTCCGTCCACCGCGTCGCGCAGCGTTTGGCAACAATGTTCGGTCATAACAACGTCGTTGGTCCCCTCGACTTCGCTCGGGGCAGGCTTTGGTCGCAGATCGATGGCCGCTTGGCTCACCGACATCGCCACGAGTTGCCGACGGACTGAACACTGTAGCTCCCGTTGACGCTGGCTAGTGTTGGCAACTAAGATACGGAGTACAGTTGCGCCTCATTACTCTGGGACCTTTCAGGGGAACCGTCCACATCTCCAAGGGACATGGTCCGCGGGTCGGGCGCGGAATTCGCGGGCGAGGGCGCCCGCGCCACATAAGTCGTTCATGACAATCACCAAGATTTCGGTGCGCGGGGCGCGGCAACACAACCTCAAGAACATCGACGTCGAAATTCCACGCAACACGCTGACCGTGGTGACCGGGCTGAGCGGTTCGGGCAAGTCCTCGCTCGCCTTCGACACCATTTATGCCGAGGGCCAGCGGCGGTACGTGGAAACGCTGTCGGCCTACGCGCGGCAATTCCTCGACCAGATGGAGCGGCCGGACGTGGATGCGATTGACGGCCTGAGCCCGTCCATCTCGATCGAGCAGAAGACCACCAGCCGCAGCCCGCGATCCACGGTGGGCACGATCACAGAAATTTACGACTACCTGCGGCTGCTGTACGCCTCGGTCGGGGTGCCGCATTGCCCGAAGTGCGGGCAGCCGATCTCGCGGCAGTCGGCGGACCAGATCGTGTCGCGGGTGATGGCGCTTTCACCCCAGCGCGCCGACGGCGGGGGCGCCGGGGACGCCGAGAAGCCGGAAGAGCGGGTGATGATCCTGGCGCCGATCGTGCGCGGGCGCAAAGGCGAATTCAAGAAAGAGATGGAGAAGCTGGCGCAGCACGGGTTTTCGCGGGCGCGCATCGACGGCGAACTGGTCAACCTGGAAGACGACATCCGGCTCGACAAGCGCAAGAACCACACCATTGAAGTGGTGATTGACCGCCTGCTGGTGAAGCCGGGAATCGAGAAGCGGCTGGAGCAATCGGTGGCGCTGGCGATGAAACTGGCGGGCGGACTGGTGCAGGTGGCGGTGGTGGGCGGCGAGGAGCACCTGTATTCATCGCGGCTGGCGTGTCCGGATTGCGGGATCAGCGTGCCGGCGCTGGAGCCGCGGTCGTTCTCGTTCAACAGCGTCTACGGCGCGTGCAAGGCATGTAACGGGCTGGGCAGCAAGTACGATTTCGATCCCGCGAGGTTGATCGTGGACTGGTCGAAGCCGCTGCTGGACGGCGGACTGGGGCCGGGCTCGGGCTCGGCGAACTTGCAGCACATGCTGCAGATCGCGGCCGAGGCGGCGGGCATTGACCTGAACCTGCCCTTCGAGCAACTTCCGGCCAAAGCCCAGAGCTATCTTCTTTATGGCGCGGAGGGCAATGGAGCGCCCCGGCTGGGCTGGCGCGGCATTCTGGCGTTCTTGCGGCAGATGCTGGAAGAGTCCACGTCGGAAAGCTATCGCGAGTGGCTGCTGAACTACATGAGCGCCACCCCGTGTCCCGCGTGCCAGGGCCAACGCCTGCGGCCGGAAAGCCTGGCGGTGAAGGTGAATGGAATGTCCATCGCCGATTTCACGGCCCTGCCGGTGTCGCGCGCCGGGGCCGCGGTGCCGCAGATCAAGCTCAGCGAGCGTGAAACGCAGATAGCCGGGCGCGTGGTGAATGAAGTTGCCGAGCGGTTGCAATTCCTGAACGCGGTCGGGCTGGGCTACATCTCGCTGGACCGTTCGGCGGCGACGCTGTCGGGCGGCGAAGGACAACGCATCCGGCTGGCCACGCAGATCGGATCGAAACTCCGCGGCGTGCTGTACGTGCTGGATGAACCGTCCATCGGGCTGCATCACCGCGACAATGACCGGCTGCTGCAGTCGCTGGAGTCGTTACGCGATCTGGGCAACACGGTGCTGGTGGTGGAGCATGACGAGGAGACCATCCGCCGCGCCGATTACGTGGTGGACCTGGGACCGGGCGCGGGGCGGCACGGCGGGGCGCTGGTCGCCTCGGGCACGCCGCAGGAAATCATCCAGGCGCCGGAGTCGCTGACGGGGCAGTACATCTCGGGCAAGAAAAGCATTCCGCACCGGGCGGAGCGCCGCCACACCAACGGCACCGCCATCGCCGTGCTGGGCGCGCGCGAGAACAATCTGAAAGGCTTCGACGTCAGCTTCCCGCTGGGCGTGATGACGGTGGTGACGGGGGTTTCGGGCTCGGGAAAATCCACGCTGGTGAACGACATTCTCTATCGCGCGCTGGCCAAGCAGCTCTACCGGTCACGGGAAGATCCCGGCGAACACAAATCCATTGCGGGCGCGGAGAGCATTGACAAGGTCATCCGCATTGACCAGTCGCCGATCGGGCGCACGCCGCGCTCCAACCCGGCGACCTACACCGGCGTGTTCACGCACATCCGCGATCTCTACGCCATGCTGCCGGAATCGCGCGAGCGCGGGTACAAGGCGGGGCGCTTTTCGTTCAATGTGCCCGGCGGCCGCTGTGAAGCGTGCCAGGGCGAGGGTCAACGCCGCATCGAGATGAATTTTCTGCCCGATGTTTACGTCCAGTGCGAGGTGTGCGGCGGGCGACGCTACAACCACGAGACCCTGGCGGTGAAGTACAAGGACAATTCCATCGCCGACCTGCTGGAGATGCCGGTCTCGGACTCGCTGCCGTTGCTGGAGAACATCCCCCAGGTGCGGCAGAAGCTGCAAACGCTGGTGGACGTTGGGCTGGGGTACATCCACATGGGGCAGTCGGCGGTGACGCTGTCGGGCGGCGAGGCGCAGCGCATCAAGCTGGCGCGCGAGCTATCCAAACGGCAAACCGGGCGCACGCTCTACCTGCTGGACGAGCCGACGACCGGGCTGCATTTCGATGACGTACACAAACTGCTGGACGTGCTGCACCGGCTGACGGACTTGGGCAACAGCATCATCATTATCGAGCACAACCTCGACGTCGTCGCCAACGCGGACTGGATCGTGGACCTTGGACCGGAGGGCGGCGAGGACGGGGGGCGGATCGTGGCGCAGGGTACGCCCGAGCAGGTGGCCAAGCTGAGGAAGTCGTACACCGGGCAGGCGCTGGCGGAATATTTCGCCCGGCGGGCGGCGTTGATTTAGACCGGCGAAGGGGAAGCGGCGGCGGCGCGCATTTCGCGATCAATCTCGATGCCGCGCAAGCCAGCAATGTGGCCGCCGATGGAATAAAGCACGGCGCGGCCCATGATGCGGCACGGCTCGGATCCGTGCACCAGGACGCGGTATTCAGCTTCGAACTCACCTTCCACCAGCGCACGGTCGAGGGCATTCTTGACGCGGACGCGGTCGTCGGGGTGGATGGAATCCAACCAGCTGTCCAGCGGCTCCTCGCGACGCAGCACCACCGGGCTGTACATATTGGTCCAGGTGACACGACAGGTCTGCAAATCGTATTCCCAGGACCAGATCTTGGCAGTGCTCTTGAGGAATTCCATCTCGTGCTGCTGTTCGGTCAGGAACTGCTGCGCCCCATGCAAGGCTTGCTCCTTGCGCGCGATGAGCGCGGCCAGCAGGCAAATTACAGATGCGGTAAAGGCGAAGGCAATCAGGCGGACCCAGTCGCTGGGGTTGTCGATCAGCAGCGCTGCACGGACGCGCGTCATGACGCTGCCCTGAGCGGCCGTGGCCCAGGTTGGGGACAGGAAAAACATGTCGCTCGCGATCAATGAAAAGAGCGAGGCAATGGCGCCCGCCTGCCATCCGCCCACGTAGGCCGCAACCGCAACCGCCGCCAGAAAAATGCTGAAGAACGAATGCAGTTCGACGTCCGGAACTTGCATCGTCAGCAGCACGGCAACCCCGACCAACAGCGCGGGAGTAACGAACCGGCCGGCAAAACGCCCGCGGGCGAAAGAAAGGATCGAGTACAAACGAACCATAGGTGGAGTGCGACCAGTGTAACGGAAAGCGGAGCGGGGCGAAACGTCGGTCTCGATTTGCCGCCCGCATCGCATCCAAGTACAGTTGTGATCGAGGCGGAAGCGATTGTCCAACGGTGAAAATCCTCTTTCTCCCGAACGGGAAATGCCCGCGCCGGTGAGCGAGGAGCGCGCCGCGGAGTTCACCGGGCCGGGGATCCAGGCGGGCGAAAATCCGGAGTGGGGAATCTGGGAGGTGGTTCGCATCGCCGTAGTGGCGATGATCGCCATCGGCCTGCTGAGCACGTTGGCGCTGGGGCTGGCGCTGCGTTTTGCGGGTCCGGCGCGCCCGGCGCCAGCGGACCTGGCGCGCAATGCGCGGGTGATGGTGCCGGCGCAATTTGCGGCGTACCTGGTGGTGATCGCGTACATGGTGTGGCTGGTGCGATCGCGGGGCCGGCCCTACTGGACGGCGATTCGCTGGAAGTGGCCGCACGCCACCTGGTTCGGGTGGATGGCGCTGGGCGTGGCGCTGGCGCTGCTGGTGCAGAGCGCGTCGGCGCTGTTGCCGATTCCGAAGTCGCTGCCCATCGACCGGTACTTCCGCGACGTGCTGGGCGCATACATGATGGCCGCCTTCGGGCTGACCTTCGCCCCGCTGGTCGAGGAGCTGTTTTTCCGCGGGTTCCTGTATCCCGCAGTGGCGCGCCGCTGGGGCCTGGCGGCGGGCGTGGTGGTGACCTCGGCGCTGTTCGCGTCGATCCATGCCTCGCAACTGGCCCACGCCTGGGCGCCGCTGCTGCTGCTATTTTTCGTCGGCGTCGTGCTGACCCTGGTGCGAGCGCGCACGCAGTCGGTGGCCACGACGTTTCTCATCCACGTCGGCTACAACGGCACCCTGTTCGGCATGCTGTACCTGGCCAGCGACCACTTCCGGCATTTCGAAAGACTGTCCTGAACGCGGCCACCGCGGCGCGTGGTATTTTGTTGACCATGATCGTGGCACGACAAGAGTTACTTGCCATGCTGGCGGAAAAGTCCTTCCGGCTGGGCGAGTTCAAGCTTTCCTCCGGCGGGACCAGCGACTACTACATCGATTGCCGCGCGACCACGCTCGATGCCGAGGGCGCACGGCTCACCGGCAGGACGTTTCTGGACGAGCTGTACCGGCGCGGCTGGACGCCGCAGGCCATCGGCGGCATGACGCTGGGCGCCGATCCGATTGTGGTGTCGGTCGCCATGCTGACCGCGCAGCAGGTGCAGTCGCGGCGGCCGGGGCGTGAGCAAGCGGAAACGCAGGAGGCATGGCTGATTCACGCGTTCATCGTTCGCAAGGGAGAAAAGGGACACGGCACCGGGCAGCGCATCGAGGGATTCCGCGAGAAGGGAGCGCGTGTCGTGATCGTGGATGACGTCTGCACCACCGGCGCCTCGACGGTGGAAGCGATCCGGGCGGCGCGCGAGTTCGGGTTCGAGGTCATCGGCGTCCTGTGCCTGGTGGAGCGCCAGGAGGCCGGCGGACGGCCGAACGTGGAGCAGGCCGCGGCGCCGGCGCCGTTCGCATCCATCTTCACCGCTGCCGAGATCCGGGAAGAGCACCTGCGGCTGAACAAGCTGCGCAAGTGAGTTTCAGTTTCAGTTTCGGTTTCAGAAAAAACAGATTAGGGGTTAGGGGTCAGTGGTCGGTCAGCAAAGAAGGGCGGATTTTGTTCAAGACATTGGAATGGACGGAAGAAGGTGTCCGCTTTATTGATCAGCGGAAACTGCCGACCGAAGAGACCTACGTCACAGCGAGCACCTACGAAGAGGTGGCGGAGGCAATCCGCAACATGACGGTGCGCGGCGCGCCCGCAATCGGGGTGGCGGCGGCGATGGGCATCGCGCTCGGGGTGCGGGATTCGGACGCGGAGCACCTCTCGGAACTGCGGCGCGATTTCGAGCAGATTTGCGAAACCCTCGGCGAAACGCGCCCCACTGCGGTCAACCTCTTCTGGGCCATCCGGCGCATGGAGCGTAAGTTCGAGGAAGCCAGCGAGCTGCCGCTGCCGCAACTCAAGCAGGCGCTGGTCACCGAGGCGCGGCAGATGTACCTGGAAGACATCGCGGCCAACGAGGCCATGGGCCGCCACGGGGCGGTGCTGTTGCCGGCCAGCGGCGGCGTGCTCACGCATTGCAATGCGGGCGCGCTGGCGACCTGCGGATACGGAACGGCGCTGGGCGTGATCCGCGCGGCGGTGGAACAAGGCAAGAAGCTGCACGTCTTCGCCGATGAAACGCGGCCGTTCCTGCAAGGCTCGCGCCTGACCGCCTGGGAGCTGATGCAGGATGGAATTCCCACCACCGTCATCGCCGACAACATGTCGGGCGCGATCATGAAGCAGGGCAAGATCGGCGCGGTGGTGGTGGGAGCGGACCGGATCGCCGCCAATGGCGACGTGGCCAATAAGGTAGGCACCTACACCGTCGCCGTACTGGCCAAAGAACACGCCATTCCCTTCTACGTCGCCGCGCCGTTTTCGACCATTGATCTGGAGACGCCGGACGGCAGCCGCATTCCCATCGAGCAGCGTTCGGCGCGCGAGGTGACGCACATGGGCGACCGGCAGATTGCGCCCACCGGCGTGAAGGTGGAGAACCCGGCCTTCGACGTCACGCCGCATCAGTACGTGACGGCGATCATCACCGAGCTGGGGGTGGCGCGGGCGCCGTATGGGGAATCGCTGAAGAAGTTGGGTGAGATGAAGGCGAAGGGGTAGAAGTCGCGAGTCCCGAGTCCCGAG
>JAIQGF010000018.1 GCA_020072845.1 Terriglobia bacterium | reverse complement strand
CCAGCAGTCATCTCGTTGATTCTCCGAGCAGGGTAGGGGCCTGGGGAAGGGACGGCGTTTGAGTCCCTTCCCCGGTCATCCCTGTCGAAGCTTTCTCTCTCGATTCCGGGAAAAACCTCACTGTAGGAGCAATTGCCTTCGAACCCATCATCGCGTCCGAGTAATACCTGGAATGCGCCGAGGCCGGCCAATCATTTGCCAACAGCAACGAGCCGCTGCTTGAACTGCGCAGCCAGCTTTTCGGCGCCTTTCGCAAGAATCCCGACATCGCTGCCCACGGCGACAAAGGTGAAGCCCAATTCAAGGGCGCGCATAGCCTCATTGGGGTCCGCAAGCAGGATGCCCGCGGCTTTGCCCACCGCCCGACAACGAGCAAAACAATCGGCAATGGCGGCCTGAACCTCCGGATGACCAGGATTCGCCAAGTGACCAAGTGCCGCGGCCAGGTCGCCGGGGCCGATGAAGATTCCATCCACTCCTTCGACCGAGGCTATCGCCTCTACTTCGTCAAGAGCGGCGCGCGTTTCGACCTGAACCAGCACGCACATGTTCTCATGGGCGTTGACGTGATAGTTTGCAACCCTCCCGTAGAGATTGGCGCGTGGCCCACCCGCGACGCCACGAATTCCGCGGGGTGGATAGCGGGTTGCGGCGACAGCTCGCCGAGCCTCCTCGCCATTCTGGACGAATGGAACCAGCAGCGTTCGAGCTCCCACGTCGCATAAGCGCTTGATCAGCACAGCGTCATTCCAGGCGGCACGGACCACCGGCTCCGCCGTACCTCGTACCATCGCCTGCAACTGCGACAGCACTCCTGGAACTTCGTTGGGGCCGTGCTCGGTATCGATCACTACCCAGTCGAAACCGGAACCTGCGATGATCTCAGCGGTAATATTGCTGCACAGGGCAGTCCATAATCCGATCTGCTGCTTACCATCACGCAGAGCAGCTTTGAAGGCATTCGGGGGCAAAGTGGCGGACATGTAGGACATAGTGTTTTCTCCTTGATCAGTCTTGCTCGTTACCGCACTATCGCTTTACCTCGACACCGGCCATGTTTTCGTAGTAGCGCACCAAGCTGCCGTGGTCCCAATCGCCCATGCCTCCGACCTTCAGCGCTTGGAGCATTTCCATGACCGCAGCCGTTAGAGGAAGAGGGACGCCGAGTTCATGAGAGGTGTCCAAGACGTTCGCGAGATCCTTGATGTGTAGGTTGACGCGAAATCCGGGATTGAACTTTCGGTCCATAACCAGGGGCGCCTTTGCATCCAGCACCGTGCTTCCCGCCAGTCCGCCTCTAATCGCCTGGTAGACTAACGCGGGTTCCACACCAGCTTTGCTGGCCAACACCAGCGCTTCGGACATGGCGGCAATGTTGATAGCCACAATGATCTGGTTGGCGAGCTTGGTGATATTGCCCGCGCCAATCTCGCCCGTCAGCACAACCGATGCCGCCATCGCCTTGAGAAGGTCGTAACACTTCTCGAAGACTTCCTTCTTCCCGCCGACCATTACAGAAAGCGTGCCGTCAATTGCCTTGGGCTGACCGCCGCTAACCGGCGCATCGAGCATTTCCACGCCTCGTGCCGCCAGTCGTTCTGCAACGTGGCGGCTGACCAGCGGGGCGATCGAGCTCATATCAACGACAATGGAGCCTTCCCGGGCGCCCTCGATCACGCCGCGCTCCCCCAGCACCACTTCCTTCACTTGGGGAGAATTGGGCAGCATGGTGATCACAATTGGGACCTGCTCCGCGACTGCTTTGGGACTTTCCGCAGCCTGGGCGCCCGCAGCCACGACATCGTTGAGGGCGTTCTTATCTATGTCGAGAGCGACCACTTCATAACCCGCTTTTAACAGGTTCTTGCTCATGGGCTTGCCCATGATTCCCAAGCCGATGAACCCTACCTTCCGGATTGCATTGGCACCTGGCATTTTGTCCATCCTTTCTCAGACCTCATCCCGCTGTCTTGAGTTCCACACGCTTGATCTCACCGACCACCACCAAATAACTGACGATGGCCCCCACCGCATTGGCGGCAACAAAGACCAGAGCACCATTGAAGGACTTCGTCCCTTGGACGATGTAGCCGATGATAATCGGCGTACTGATGCCGGCGACGTTGCCGAAGGTATTAAACACGCCGCCACATAGTCCCGCGCTTTCCTTCGGCGAGGTGTCGGAAACTACCGCCCAACCCAAAGCCCCGGACCCCTTTCCAAAGAAGGCCAGGCTCATAATGCACACCACCACCCACACAGCATTCACATAGTTGCAGGCGATCATGGATGTAGCCAGCAGCATGCCGCCCACGATCGGCACTTTTCTCGCAGTACTCAGGGAGTAGCCCTTTCTCAGCAGGTAATCCGAGAATACGCCGCCCAAGACGCCGCCGGAGAAACCGCACAGGGCGGGCAAGGAAGCGACGAAGCCGGCTTTGAGGATGGTCATGCCGCGCCCCATAACCAGGTAGACGGGAAACCAGGTGATAAAGAAATAAGTGAGGGTCGTAATGCAGTATTGGCCGATATAGACGCCGAGCAACATCCGGTTGCCGAGGAGTTGCGTGATCGTGGACCACTTCGAGTTGCTTGCGCTCTGGTTGGCCTTGCCTCCTTGGTCCATATTCACAAGACCGCCGCCGCGTTCGATATACTCCAGCTCGGTCTTGTCCATGCGCGGATGTTCTTTCGGGCTGTGAATCACCTTCAACCAGACGGGTACCAGAAGGAATCCTAGACCACCCATCACCACGAACACGTATCGCCAACCGAAGGCGTGGGTGATCCAACCCATAAGAGGCGCAAACAGAACCGTGGCAAAATACTGCGCGGAATTGAAGATCGCCGAGGCTGTTCCCCGCTCCGGGGCTGGGAACCAAGCCGCCACAATCCGGGCATTGCCTGGAAATGAAGGCGATTCCGCCAATCCCATCAAGAAGCGGAGGGCGAACAGCGCAATCACAGGCGCTACCCAGTGAAAGGAGCCGACGAAGCCCTGCAATCCTGTAAAGATAGACCAGACGAAAAGACTCAGCGTGTAAACCTGTTTCGACCCGAATCGATCCAGTAGCCATCCCCCTGGGATTTGCCCAAGCACGTAGGCCCAAGCAAACGCCGAGAATACGTATCCCATTTGGACTGCGCTCAGCCCCAATTGCTTTGCCGCAGCAGGTCCGGCGATGGAGAGCGCGGCGCGATCGGCATAGTTCACCGCCGTCACGATGAACAACATGGCGACCACGGAATAGCGAACATGCGTTGCAATTAGTTGGCGAGACGTTGAGGCCGAGGATGGTTTCATCGCTCCACGTTCTAAGATTTCATACTGAGATGCGGCCGGCTAAGGAGCCACAACACTATCTCTGCGGTGGCTTCCTAGCCGGCCACCGAGACGTTCTTTAGCGGCGGACCCGACTGGTCGGGCAATTCAGGGCCTAAAAGATTGCCGTCCTATCAGGAATCGCAATGCGAACTGTATCCGGCGCGACGGGTCGACGTTTGCGATTCCCGCGACCGGCGTCTCAAAAGTGGAAACCGGCGTGGCAGCGTTTCCGTAAGTAACGTTTACGCCACATTGGCTCGCCGAGCAGGCAGGGTTGTTGTGATTGATGATATTGAAAAACTCACCGCGTGCCTCGATGCCAAAGCGCTCGCTCACTTTAAACTGCTTGCCCAGCGCCATGTCCCAGGCAAATATCCTCGGCGTGCGGAGTGAATTGCGCCCGTACCCTATGGGACGATCAAGCCTATAGCTATCTCCGTTGTTGTCAACTCCGGTCAGGGGAGTGAAAGGCAGTCCAGAGCCCACGTTCAGGATCTGCGAGAATTTGAATCCGTACGGCAGTTCCACAACCACGTTTCCCACGGCCTTATGGCGCTGGTAATAATTGCCGGGACCCTTTTCGGCCGATCCCAGGTTGTTCCATTCGTTGGGCTTCCAATCGTCAATGTCGCCGTACGTAGACTGGTACGCCCAGACATAGTGTGCTTCGGTCTGGACACGAGCGCCAAACAATCGCCGAACTCCGACATCGAGCGCACTATAAACAGTCGAGTTATCGTTGGTGAACGTAATGATCCCGCGCACGGGTGTGCCCTTGTACGTAGTGTACGGGCGCGTCGCGTCGGCTGCGGTTGCGGATCGCGTCTGACCGGGAGCGGTTCGGATGAAGGGCGCCGGATGGTTGAGATCATAATCGCGGAGTTGGTGCACCGTATGGGACCAAATGCCATTCGCCAACAGCACGAATTTAGCTCCGAGGTCTCGTTCAACACCGACAGAGGCTTGCATGCTGTAAGGATTCAGATAATTAGGGGGTCGCACTACGATGTCTGCCCTTGCCGCCTGGACTGAGGTGGGAGGCTCGGTGAGCGAGTTCGGAAACGTGGGAAATCCTGGAGTTCCCCAGGGAATCGTGTACGTAAAGAGGGGGCCTTTCTCGTTGGAACGGAGGGCTCGCCGGAGCTCATTGTAAGTGTCTGCGGCATAGAAGATCCCAGATCCGAACGTAACTCGGGTTTTACCGTTTCCCCTGACGTCCCAAGCCAAGCCAACGCGCGGACCCAACCTGTGCACCGAGTCGGTGGTGGCTTGGTACTCATAGCGCAGGCCGACATTGGCGGAGAGACGCGATGATATTTTGAAGTCGTCCTGGAAGTATGCCTGCCAGATGGTGTCGCCGAAACGGAGGAACGCCGTCCCGAAAATCTGTTGAAAGCTTGCCGGATGCTCGCCGACCACAGGCGGGCCGGCGTTAAAGGTATAGGTTCCGTACAGGTTGGTCAGAAAATCGGTGACCTTGACCCGCACAAATTCAGCGCCAAACTTGAAATTGTGCCGTCCATGATTCCAGGCCACATTATCGCTCACATCAAGAAGCCGCGAGCGATCCCAGTTGTTCTGGGAAAACCCCGAGATGCTGTAAGAGGCGCGACTGATCCCCACCCCGTAAGAATAAGGCCCGGTGGGAGCATTGTTGTCCGGCGAGTACGAATTGTAGTTGACGCGGAAGTAATTCACCAGGTTGCGTCCGATCACCAGCCGGTCGCTCACTTGCCCGCCCGTAGACTGGCTGCGCTCCATGCGGCCGAAGCTGATTTGATTGAATCCGCCAACCCGATCGTTCGGGTTCGTATTGGCGTAATGATAGATGTTCAGCCGGAGCGCCAGCGCGTGACTGTCGGTGAGGTTGTGGTCAATCCGCGCGAGTCCATAAGCTTCATGGCCTTCGCCGACGTAGACCATGGGAGTGGGCGACTGGATGAACGATCCCCGGTGCTGATCGACACCTTCATAGTCGGCAAAGAAAAAAGTCTTGTCCTTCACCAGTGGGCCGCCCAGAAGCACTCCCCACTGCTCTCGCTCATTCGGGACATGGAAAGTGGCGACCGGCGCATTGGCCTGAATACCACTCGGGATCAGGTAGACGAACGCTTCGCCGGCCAGTTGGCTGGTTCCGGCTTTCGTTTCCACCTTCACAACTCCAGTGGTGGAAGTCCCGTACTCGGCGGCGTACTCATTGGTGATCACTTTTACATCCGACGCGGCGCTGGCAGCGACCAATTGGTAGGGCCCGTTGGAGTAGGTCCAGTCGTAATTGATCACGCCGTCGAGGATGTAGCCGGTGTAGCGATGCGACTCTCCGTTGAAGGAGAGCCGGTTGCCGTTGTTGCCGTCGCTGGCCGACCCCTGCGTCGGGCGCACGTGCGGGTCCAGGAGCGCATATTTCGTCACGTTCCGGTTGGCCGAGGGGAGGGCTGCCACCTGCGCCGTGGTGATGATTTGGCTGACATCCGGCGCACTGCTTTCCAGGCTGATCACCTCTCCTGAAGCCTTTACCACCACCGATTCATGGTGGGTTACCAAATCGAGGAGTATATCGAGTTGCTGGGAATCGGAAGACATCGTGATGTCTTGCGTGAAAGGATTGAATCCCTTCGCCTCCACGTCCACCGAATAGCGCAGAGATGCATCCAGTCCCGTAAAACTATAAGCGCCTTCGGTGTTGGTCATTGTGGTCAGTTGCAAACCGTGGGGCCCGTGCAGCACCACGTGGGCTTCAAAGATTGGCGTCCGATCTATGGATGCGGCCACAATGCCGTGCAAGTCGGCCGCAAAAGCCGGCGCCGCCAGGAGGGCGAGCATCGGCAACAATCCAGCTAGCATTCGCGTGAACGATTTCATGGGCTTGTAAACTCCTTCAGGAAGTTGTCGAGCTTTAGCCCTGCCGGATGTATCACGATCCGGTAACGTAGATGGAGTTTGTCCCCGCGCTTCATTGTGTATTCGGCGTTTTCGGTTGCAGCCGTCGGATCGAACTTCGCGAAGCATCGCCCCGCGAAGGGACCAACCCCGACGATGCCCTTGTCTCGATACTGCCAGCGTGCCGGGTAATTCAGGTTTGCAGGATGGTCGAATATCGCGACGCCGACCTTCTCGCCGCTGTTCAACTCCGTGGTCCAGTCAATCCATGGTGAGCGGCGTCCGCGAACGCCTTCCTCGTTGACGCCACCGCTTGCGTTGACGATCTTCCCGCCATAGTGAGAGTCGAAGGGCAGACCGAGGCGCAGTGCAAGCATGGAGTCTTGATAGTCGCTGAAAGTAAGCTGCTGGGCGGCTTCGAGTTCGAGATCAATATCGAACACCCGGCAGTCTGCGGGCTTACTGTAGAACGTCATTTTGCGGCGCTCGATCAGCCACAACTGTCCCTGGTGGCTGATCCAGTGCGAGACCATCGAGAGCACACCACGATCCTCGCCGTTTACCACGCCGGTAAGCTCTTTGAACGCGATGGTGCCCCGATCCGGACCCATATTGCTGGGGTCGTTGTCGACAAAATTCTGCCCCCAGAAGAACAGTCCCGCATTCAGTCCAGTTTCCGGTCCCTGAACGCGGGCCGTGCCGATCGTCAGTCCGCGGTGGTTGGGCCGGTCGGTGGATTCGCCAGGTAACGGGTCGACCGGAAATCCGCGCGTGACCGCGTTGCCCGATGCTGTCAGCAGCGGATGCAGGAATGGCTTGCGCGCTTCCTTCCCGTAATACAGAACGCTGAAAGGCTTGCCGTTGATCTGGATCACCACCGAGTCGTAGCGCACGTCGAAGTGCACCTGTGCGGCAATCGGAGAACCCCATAAACATAGCGAGAGGAACGCGAGAAAAAGCAACACCGCTGACCGCGTTGCGGCCGGCCGCGATGAGCACTGGGAAACACAGTGCTTAGCATGGAACATTTTCATGAATGGATTCTCCGCGAGGAATTGTGCACGCAATCGGGTGAAAAAGCTGCGACGCTGAGATTACATTTTTGTCATATTGAACTTCCATGCCAGGATGTCCGTCCGCTGCCCGTGCTCGGAAAAATGGCTCCTCTGGCGCTAACCGCACTGCGCATTCAAAGCCGCGCGAACCTGCGGCCTGTGCACCTGGGTCGGTCACGGGATGAGTACAAAAAAACACTTGAGGTTGGCTCCGCGCTGATGCGGGGGCGTCCCTGGCGAGAATTCGCTGGAACTGAGTCATTGCCTTGCAAACTCTTTTTGCGCTGCGTTCATTCTGGCAACAATTGCCCCCACGGCTTCATTTTTCCCCGCGTTGTAGATCAGAACTCGGTAGCGCAGGCGGAGCTTGTCCCCGCGCTTCATTTTGAACTCGGCGTTCTCATTCGCAGCCGTCGGATCGAACTTGGCAAAAATTTTCCCCCCGAACGGATTCGCCATGAGGAGCCCCTTATCCCGAACCTGCCAGCGACACGGGTAATTCAGGTTCGCCGGATGGTCGAACATGGCGACGCCGACCCGCCCTTCGCCACTCGTAGTGCCGATCCATACCAGCCACGGTGAGCGGCGTCCGCGAACGCCTTCCTCGTTTTTGCCCCCGGCCGCGTTGACGACAAAACCGTCATAGTGAGTATCGAAGCCCAAGCCAAGGCGCAATCCAATGATGGCGCTTTGGTGATCGGTGATCGTGACCGGCTCGGCGGCTTCGAGTTCGGTGTCGATATCGAACATGCGCACGTTGGCAGGCTTGCCGTAAAAAATCATTGTCCGCCGCTCAATGAGCCACACTTTTCCCTCGTGGCTGATCCAATGCGCCAGCAGGGAAAGTGTCCCGCGCTCATCGCCATCGGTGACCTGGGTGAGCTTCTCAAATTCGATGTTGCCCTTGGGCGGCGGCTCCGTATTACCGGGCTCGTTGTCGAGAAAATCCTCGCCGTTCACCTCCTCTGCGCCGATATACAGTCCGCGGTGGTTGGGGTGGTCGGTGGAATCTCCAGGCAAAGGGTCGACCGGAAATCCGCGCGTCACCGGGTCGGGCCCACCCGAGACGGTGAGCAGCGGATGCAGGTAGGGCTTGCGCGCTTCCTTCCCGAAATGCAGCATGCTAAACGGCTTGCCGGCGACCTGGATCGCGACCGAATCCGTCCCCACCTTAAAGCGCACCTGTGCGGCAAGGGGGAGCGAGAAAAACATGGGAAGAAGTATCAGGATTGTCAAAAACATTGGGGAGTTCAACAAATTGCAGGACCGACGCGGACAATCCGCTCGGCGAGGTTGACTACACTGACGTGTCATCATGATCGCCGACTGTACAGCGGACCGCCTAACAAAACCACGGCGCTGAAATTACTTTTTCGTCATGTTCGGGGATCGACCGCAAAACGGCCACCGGCGTAGCAATCCAAGGAGCGCCGGCAATGGGCTGCACTGCTTGAGGGTTCGCACCCTCGTTATCTCTGGCTTATCCACTCCTTGAAGAAACCGTCGACTTTTAGTTCTGCTGGATGGATGAGAATCCGGTAGCGCAGACGGAGTTTGTCCCCGCGCTTCATTGCGTAAGCGGCCTTTTGAGCCGTCTTGTCGAATTTCTGAAAAATTTGCCCGGCAAACGGATTCACCGAGAAATCTCCGAAGTCCTTGACCTGCCAACGAGACGGGTAATTCAAATTCGACGGGTGATCGAACACCGCGATGCCAATCTTTTCGCCGTGTCCGTGTGGCGAGGTCTGGTATTCCTTGGGATCCAGTTCGGCGGTCCAATCGAGCCACGCCGAACGGCGGCCGCGAATGCCCTCCTCATTGACGGCCCCTTCCGCATTCACCACCCGTCCGCCATAATGATCATCGAAAGCCAAAGCAAGGCGGAACCCCAGAACGCCGTCTTGAACATCTTCAAACGTGACCGGCTCCCTGGCTTCGAGTTCGATATCAATGTCAAGCATCCGGCAGCCTGCCGGCTTGCTGTAAAACGTCATCTTCCGCCGGTCAACAACCCACAACTGTCCCTCGTTGCTGATCCAGTGTGAGACAAAGGAGAGCACCCCACGGTCATTACCGTCTGTCGCGCCGGTGAGTTCTTGGAAAGCAATGGCTCCCTTGTGTTCTTGCGGGTAGAGAGGATCGTTTTCCCAAAAGTCCTCTAGACCCGAAGGACCCTTCAGGCCCTCGGTGCCCATCCACACTCCGCGTTGGTGGGGGCGGTCCGTGGAATCGCCAGGCAGCGGGTTCACGGGAAATCCACGTAAGATGTTCTTCCCCGAGGGGGTCAGCAGCGGATGCAGGAAGGGCTTATGTTCTTGCTTCCCGAAGTGAAGGACACTAAATGGCTTGCCGTTGATCTGGATCGCGACCGAGTCTGTCATCACCGCAAAGCGTACCTGTGCGGCAAGGGGGAGTGACAAGAACATGGGAAAAAGTAGCAGGATCGTCCAAGATCTTGGGGAGCTCAACACATTGTGGGATCGATGAGGCCAATCCGCTCGGCGAGGCTGACTACACTGAGGTGTCATCATGATTGGCCGACTGTACCGTGAGCCGTATTACAAAATCTCGCCGCTGTAGTTACGGTTTTGTCATGTTAGCATCGGCCGAATAAGCCGGCGCACCTAGGAGTTCAAGCAGCGGAAGATGCCGACCCCAATGAGGCCGCATTTCATCGAGAAAACCTTGCCACCCGCGGCGGGCATTATCCGACAGGCTCGAACAACTCGCGGTTGATGGTCTCGGCCAGCTTGGCCAGGCCGTTGGTGATGTACTGCTCGAAGTAGGGAGCAGTGCGGTGGGCTTCAAGAGCAGTATGGCTGTCGTATTGTTCGTAGAAAAGGAAGCGCCGCCGGTTTTCGGTCGCCTGATGCCCGAAATAGAGGCGGCAGCCGGGCTCGCGGCGGGTGTGCTCCTGCATCTTGCGGATGTATCCGACGGCTTGGCCCTCAGTGCCGGGGCGAACTGTGTAATGGACGACGAGAACGATCATGCTGGGGCCTCCTATTTGACTTCGACAAGGTAGAGGGGATCAGCGCGACGGTGTCGCCCACGTCCTCCCGGAGATCTGCTGGGCCAAGAGATCCACGTTGTGGAGCGGGTGCAGACGCCGCGCGCTCAACATGGCGGCTCCACACCCAGATCCGCGCCCAGAGCGCGCAGTTCTTCTGCCAAGGCGGAGGAAAGCGGGATGCCGCGCGCCCGGCGTTCTTTTTCTATCTCCACCTCGATTTCTCCCGGCACGTAGATTCGTTCGACACCCGCGACCCGCGGACAGGAGTGCATCTGGTCAATCAGCCCATCCACGTGGCTGCGGAACTCAGCTTCCGGCAGGAAGTGGTCCACACGGAGTGCCGCGCAAGTGTGCGCGGTCCCGGTCGGAATGCCTACGTCGCCATACATCTTGCCGACCAGCATCCCGAAATTGCCGCCCATCAGTACCCCACTCAGGATGTCCATGAGCAGGCTGAGCCCATACCCCTTGTACCCGGCCATCGGCTGGATCAGGCCGCGCGCGGCCGCCGCCGGGTCGTCGGTGGGGACGCCATTTTCGTCGAGCGCCCAGGTGAGAGGAATCTTCTTGCCTTCCTGCTGCGCCACATAGATCTTGCCCTTGGCCACGGCGCCTGTGGCCATGTCCAACACGAGTGGCGGATGATGGCCGGCGGGCACGGCGACGGCGAACGGATTGTTGCCCACGCGGGCTTGACGGCCTCCACTCGGGGCCATGATCGGCGTGCCGTTGCTCAAGGTCAGGCCGATCATGCCGTGTTCAAGGGCCATCATGGCGAAGTAGGCGGCGGCGCCAAAGTGGTTGCTGTTGCGCACGCCGCCCACGGCCAAGCCGGAGTCGCGCGCCTTGGCGATTACCCGGCGCATGGCTTCGGCAGTGGCTACCTGGCCCACGCCATCTCCGCCATCGAGCAGCACATGGACAGCGCTCTCGCTCAGCACACGGGGGCGGGCACGGGGGTCAGTGCCGCGGGCGCGCATGCGATCCGCGTAGATCTTCATGCGCATCACCCCGTGGGAGTCGACGCCGCGCAAGCTGGCGAAGACGAGGTTGTCCGCGGTCAACGCGGCGTCCTCGGATGGCATCCCCAACTTGACGAAGCAGGCGCTGCAGAAACGAAGTAGAACATCGTGCGATGCGGTCCCTTGCATGATCAGGTCTCCAGTCTCTCTCTCAGCAGAAGTCCGCGGGAGAATACACGCTCACGAAGCGCTGCTCCCCTTCGGCCACTAGCCGGGCCGCTTCGGAAATGCCGGCCGCGATCTCCCGGGGCGTGCGGAGGATGCTGTGCTGGTCGTCGAGGAGCAAACCGCCGGGCCCTGACTGTCCAGTCGCCCATGCGCACCGGCGTGCCGAATTCCACCACGTGCATGCAGACGTGCGAGACACAGGGCCCGGCGGCGAAATAGTGGAAGCCGATAGTGCGCACACCGTCCACGTCGCGCACACAGCCATTGCACGGCTGCAGCCACAGGCCCTGCAACGCAACCGGAAAAGCCGGCGCCCCAGCAGTAACATGGAGCGCTGGCAAACGGGCAACCCGGTCAATGCTTCGTCCCCTCGCCTACTTCTGAGTTCTCCACTGGTTGAAGCAGTCGTACACCCTCTGGTCCACCAATGGCCGGTAGGTAAGATCCAGCAGCTTCTCCATGTCAGAAAGGAGGTCACCGGCTGCCGGCCCCTCTGCCGGATGGATCAGAATTCGGTACTTCAAATTGAGCTTTTCCCCGCGCTTGAGCGTCAATGTCCAATCGTCCCGATAAACCTTGTTGTCCGAGGAGGCGTACTCCTGGAAAACCTTGCCTCCAAAAGGACCCACATTAATCTGTGCGAAGTCCCTGATGTGCCAGCGATTGGGGTAGTTCCGGTTGGAAGGATGGTCGAACACTGCCACACCGATCTTCTCGCCTTGCACATCGCCAACCCAATCGACCCACGGTGCGCGTTGTCCGCGAGCGCCTGCCTCGTTGATGCCACCGATCGCGTTGACCAGCCGCCCATCGTAGTGCGTGTCGAAGGGCAGGCCCAGGCGAATCCCCAGGATGGCATCTTTGTCATCCAGGAATGTAACGTCCTCATTGGCCGCTTCCAATTGGAGGTCAATGTCGAACATCCGGCTGTCAGCCGGCTTGGTGTAGAAAGTCATCGTTCGCCGCTCGATAATCCACAACTGTCCCTGCTTGCTGAACCAGTGTGCCACCATCGAGAGCGTCCCATGATCGGCGCCATCGGCGGTGTTGACCTCTTGGAGCACGATGTTGCCCTTGATACGCTTCCTATAAAAAGGGGCGGGATCGTTTTCCCAGAAATCCTGCACGCCACCGGAGGGAGCGCTCAGCTTTTCGACACCAACGATCACTCCACGCAGGTGGGGACGGTCGACGGAATCCCCAGGTAGCGGATCGTGGGGAAATCCACGCGTGACAGCCTTTCCCGAGGCACTGATCAGTGGATGTAGATATGGCTTGCCCACGTCCTTTCCGTAATGAAGGGTCGTGAACGGCTTTCCGTTGATCTGGACGTCGACCCGATCAGGCTTGCGCTCGAAGTGCACCTGCGCGACCAGCGGAGCTGAAAGGAACGTCAGAAGAAATAGCAGCGTTGTCCAGGACCTCATGGACCTGAACGACGAAACAGGATGGTGAGCTGCTGCGATGTTGGTTTTCATGACGACGAACTGTACAGCGGACCGGTTTGCAAAACCCCGTCGCCGACATTACTTTTTCGTCATGTTAGGGATCGGGACAACCCGCCCATGATCCATCATGTCGCTGGGGCCGGCGCGGCGCGATTCTCGATCCTGAGGTCGGGCTGACATGGGGAATGTGAGTGTGACTCTAGTGCCCTTGCCCACTTCACTCTCGATCGCGGTTTGGCCTCCATGGAGCGTAACGATTCCTTTGACGATTGCCAACCCCAGACCCATGTTACCAGGCTGCGAGGAACGAGACCGGTCGGCTCGATAGAAGCGGTCAAACACTCGCGGCAAATCCTGAGTGGGAATGCCGGTGCCAGTGTCGCATACCTCGATCCGAGCATGGCCGTCGTCCACTTGCGCCGCCAGCGTTATGCTGCCGCCGGGCGGGGTATGGGTGAGGGAATTCGCGACGAGGTTTGCGATCGCCCCTCGTAGGAGGCCCCGGTCAACGGCGACCACGACGTCGCCACCTGCGGCGGTGGAAAGCGCAACTCCCGCTTCGGAGGCGGCATTCGCATAGTATTCGCGCACGGCGGCAAGTTCCTCGGTGAGGTTTACTTGTTCTCGCTCCAGCTGCGTTCCTGGATTTTCGGCTCGGGCCAGAAACAACAATCTCCCAATGAGATCTGATAGCCGAACCGTCTCTTCAAGACATGACGTCAACGCCTCCTTGTATTCGTCGATCGATCGGGCTCGGCTCAGGGTAACTTCGGCTTCACCGCGCAGGTTGTGGATGGGCGTGCGAAGTTCATGCGCGATGTCGGCGGAAAACTGAGAGATCCTGCGGAAGGAATCTTCGAGACGGTCGAGCATGGCATTGAAGGTATCGGCCAGGGTGCCCAACTCGACAGGATACCCAGCGGCTTCGATGCGCGCAGAGAGGGTCGCGGACCCGATGTGTCGCGCCGTATCACTGATCTCGCGCACCGGTTGAAGACCACGTCGTGCCAGGAAATATGCGACCAGAGGGCAAGCGATGACCGTGATCGCCAGCATCATCAGCAGCCCCCGCCGATAGTTCGCCAGAAGCAACTTGTGATGCTCTCTGTCCCTGGCCGCTTGCACTAACCAGGTCTTCTCTCCGGATCCTCCCACCGAGGCCCGTGCCGCGAGCGCTCGATAGGATGTGCCTTCGAGTGACTGGACGTCAGTAACATGGCTGGGCTGGGAGTCTACCGGGACAACAAGTGTGAAAGCCCGAGGTGGGAGCAAAGCATCCATTCCCTCCGTGGTCAGGCTTGGCTGTCCGTGTTCGTCCAGCAACCGCACGTAGACCTGTACATCATCGCGGCGGTGGATTGGCGAATTCAAGTCCACTTCTTGTCTTAACTCGAGGATCGCTTGCGGCCGGTCACGCAAGATGGCTCGCAAGACCTGGACCCTTTCGATCAGCACCCGGTCCTCTCTTTGGGTGAGGTAGGCAGCGAGCCACCAGTAGAGGCTCCCCATCGTGAACACGGCGAGAAGCAAGGAAGCCACCGTGTACCAGGTGGTCAGACGCGTGGCCAGGGACCACGAGCGGCTACTGACCTTCTTCGAGGACATACCCTACGCCTCGCACGGTGCGGATCAACTTGCTCTCGAACGGGTCGTCTACCTTGGCGCGAAGGCGGCGCATGTGCACCTCGACTACGTTGGTGTGACTGTCGAAATTCATGTCCCAAACTTGCCCGGCAATGAGCGTCCGGGTCAGTACTTCCCCTTTGCGGCGCGCCAGGAGTGACAACAGCGCGAACTCCTTCGGCGTTAGATCGAGACGTTTGCCGGCACGCGTGGCTCGGTGTCGGGAAGAGTCTATTTCGAGATCGCCAATGCGCAGCGTTTCGGGTTGACGGACGGGACTGCGGCGCAACAGGGTTCGCACGCGCTCCAGCAGCTCGGCAAACGCAAACGGTTTTACCAGGTAATCATCCGCTCCCTCATGCAATCCTCTGACTCGGTCCTCGACGGCATCACGCGCCGTCAGGAACAAGACGGGAGTTTCTTTGCCGCTGCGGCGCAACTCGGCAAGCACCGACCACCCGTCTTTGCCAGGGAGCATGATGTCGAGGACAATCAGATCGTAATCGCTGGCTCGGGCAAACTCGAGGCCAGCCGTGCCGTCTTCGGCGACGTCCACGACAAAACCGCTCTCGGTGAGGCCTTTCCGGACATAAGCGGCCGTCTTGTTCTCATCCTCTACTACCAAGATTCTCACGAAGCTATTATTCCTTTCTCGCCAAGCACTATTTTGTGCTTCGAATCCTGCCCCGCGCAAGGCCTTCTCTCTTGGCGAAATTGATGGCCACTTCGTTATGGGAATCTCCAGGGCAAAACTTGCTTTCAAGTCCTGCCCGAAATCCCCAGTCGCCGAATTGTTCCGGCCAGAGGACCGAATGCCAATTTCGGTCTGTGGCACGACCGCATAATGCGGATTTGTGTGTGCCATTGTAAAGCTGCCGGACGCTCGAATTCTCCACATGACAGAATCGTAATCCACGCGCAAGCTTCTTTTCCGCGTTCGTGTCGTAAGCTACGGAAACTCTGAATGAGATCTCGGATTTTCACCGATGTTCAGGCTCGAGAGATGGGTATGCGCCGGGAAACTTTCACATCGTGAACTCATTCCGAGTTCATTCGTCTTTACCGAATAAGGGGCTGAGATGCCTTTCGTTGTGCGGTGCATCGCCGCCTCAAGAGGCATCGACAGCGTGCGACTCTGTACAACCAGACCGCGAACGTCGGAGGCACCATGAAACGAGCAAAACACCTGCTGCTCCTGTTGCTTTTGCTACCGATCAGCCTGGCTGCGACTGAGAATCCGGCCGATCCGCAAGCGACGCCGCCGAAAAAACCCGCGCGGCGCTTGTCCACTGCTTCGTCACGAACGAAAAGCGCGCCGGTTACGATTACGGCCGAACAACTCAAGGTTCTCCAGGACGCCTTAGCCGCCCAGGACCAAAGAATTCAACACCTCGAACAGCAACTTCAGCAGCGCGATCAGGCGTGGCAGCAGGTCCAATCGCAGCTGCAAAGGACCGAGGCGACCGCCACGGAGGCGGAGACCAAGCTCTCGGAAGTCCGGTCCTCATCGAGCCTGCAGCAGGAAAGTTACAGGAAGCTGCAGGGCGATATCGCCGACTTCAAAAATAATGTGACTGCCCTCACCGCCAACGCGAAGGAGGAGCAAAAGCGCGCGGCTTTGCTGCAGAACCTGCTTGGCAGGGCACGCCTGTTTGGCGACCTCCGCGTGCAGAATGTGGACTACTTCCTTGCCGGCCAGAATCCGCGAGTGCGGGAGCGCATCCGCGTCCACTTCGGAATGGAAGGCCAACTGGGCCAGGATTTCACTGCCGGCGTATCCATCGCCACCGGCAAGCTCACCGACGCGACCAGTGGCAACTCCGATCTGTCCCCTTTCTTTGAGCGGAAAACGGTGGGCTGGCATCTTGGGTATCTTACTTACAATCCCCAGGACCATAAGTGGCTCACTCTTACCGGCGGCAAATTCGCCTTCAATTGGCAGAAAACATCTCAGACCTTCGACAACGACATCAGCCCCGAAGGCTTCAGTGAAAAGTTTTCCTTCGATCTCAAGGACAAATACCTAAAGAACGTGACCTTCAACGGTATCCAGTTGTTCTTCTACGAAAATTCCGCCGTCAGCTTCGGCACTAGCGGGGTCGACTCATACGCCACCGGCGGACAAGTGCTGCTCAAGCTGCAGCCGCATAAGCGCTGGACCATTACTCCCTCCTACATGGCACTGAATTGGCACAACCAGGGCATCCTGCTGAACGCGCCGGCGTATTCCGGCGCAGAACCGGTTAGCGGCACAACCAGCATCGTCTGCAACCCGGTAACGGCGCTCAACACCAACCCTAGCTGCTCATTTGCCACCGTGCCGTACGCCCCCAGCGGGATGACAAATGCCTACAAAGTGGTCAGCGTCGCCGCCAACGGCAATGTGACACGAGCCTTTTTGTCGAAGTTCTTGTATAGCGACCTGATCCTGGACAACACCATTGACACGGGCCTGAAACGCTGGCCGTGGCGGGTGATGCTGGAATACGAGGACAACATCCGCGCCGCCAGCAACAACTCTCATATTTATCAGGTGGAGACAAGCTTCGGCCAGACGAAGAACCAGAACGATGTCCAGATCGGGTACACGTTCTTGCGCCAGGAGCAGGATTCCGCACTCGCGGCCTTCGTGGAAGACGACCAGCGCCTTCCGACAAACATTCTCGAGCACTCGTTGTATGCGCGGTGGGTGGTGCGGCCCAAGGTCTTGCTGAACTACAGGCTGTATGTCGGCCGTGTTCTCAACAGCTCCCTCTTTGCCCCGGTTGCAATGCCCGGCAGCGCCAAGACCGACGCATTGCAGCCCGGATTACTTGCACCGGGAGTGGCTCCGGGCCAATTGGACCACTACCGCAAGCGGATGCAGTTTGACGTTATTTACACCTTCTAGGCACTGGCTGCTGAGCCTGGGCTTCGGTGCTCCACCTCTCTCTGCCGAAGCCCTTTTTTATTGATTCAGCGTTTATCGTGCTGGCGGTTCGCGCGGTTCACGATCCCCTCAGAACACAATTCCCCACGTGACCTGGAGCCGGCTGTTAACGGCGTCGTCGTTGTACGACAAATGGTTCTTCTGCTGGAAATCGATGCCGAGGCGCGAGTTGGCGGGGAGTTCGCGGAGATAGCCCCAATTGACGGCCCGAATATTCAGTCCGTTCACGAGATCGCGGTTCAGCTGGTCGTAGCGGACATAAACGTTGTCTTTGTCGGTGAGCTGGTAAGTGGCAAAGACGGCGCCGCCGACGGCGTGCCGACCGGGACGAAACATAGGCGCGAACGCCGGCACTATCGAGAGAAGCGTCGAGGGCATATCACCCGCGACGACTTCCGCTCTCAGGCCGAACCTATGAAGCGCCCACTGAACATCGACTCCGATTACGTCTTGCCGATCGCTGCCGCGGCTCCCAGGCGGCAGGATCTGGCGCCCAATCTGCCCGGAGACTCCGGCTGCCAGATGAAGTGACTCGGAACGCTTGCGAAGGCGAAAAACGTAATTCAACTGCCGGTTATTGTCGGCCCAGAACCGATTGCCGTTGAAGACTCCGGCGAAAAAGTCGACGCCCGTGAGCGCCGGGATTTTCCAGGAATCAAGATTGCCTTGCACCATGACGCCCCGGTCGCGCTGTCCGGGGAAGAAGTAGCCGGCGAACATGGCGCGCTCCGGCGATTCCCGATGGGCACTGGATTGCTGGATGTCAAACCCGAACGGCACCACGAACTGGCCGCCGGTGATCGTGAGGTGATCGGTCAGGTAGTACTGAAGGAAAGCGTCGTTGATGATTTGCGTCGGATCGCCGTCGTTCGCGGGGTGATACTGCAGCTCGAAGCCGACCCCCAGCCGAGAGTTGATCCGACCGGACCAGCGCATCTCGGTGCGGGAGAGGCGGAAGTTGGAGGCAAAATCGTTGACGGTGGCGTGATCGAAGGGCAAGGTGGAATATCGGGACTGCACGAAGAGATGCGGCCTCGGGGTTAGTTCGTTCTGGCGCTCGTCAGCGCTCACGCCGAAATCGACGATGCGGTCAATAAACTCCGCCTCGGGCGTCGGCCGGAGCTCAGGGGTAACGACGGGCACGGTGCCCTTGTTCGGCGCGGCCGGGTTGGATTGCGCAGGCGCCGCGGCCGACGGTAGCGCAGCGTTGGCGCCGACCCGTTGTGCTTGTCCTCTAAGCATCTGGACCTCGGCCGCCAGGGACTGCACCTGGGCGCGAGTATCTTCAAGTTGATGCAGGGCGCTGTTCAACTTGTCTTCCAGTTCCGCCAAACGGGAAGCGGAAGGTGATTCGGCTGAAGCAGGATTGTTCTGAGCCAGCGAGTTCCAGGTAACAACCAGCAGAAGCAGCACCAGCCAGGGCCCCCTCACCGCGCGCATCATAAGCTCTCCTTTAGGACGCAAGGCTGTGATTTGGCCCGCACGTAGGGCGAGGCCTGAAGATCAGCCTGTCATTGACCGCTCAAACGGATTGGGAATTGAACAGCGACTGCGTTTCACGGCGACGCGGGGCGCATGTCTTCCTCATGCCAAACCGCGCTTGTGACTTCTGCCACCAGCCCAAGTTCGGGGGTACTGGCGAAGCACGCTTCAGAACTCCCATTCCACCGCGAACTGGTTTTCCCGTGGTCTTTGAGGTCCGAGTGCACCGCCGAATCCGGCAAGTGCAGTCGCACCGGAGCCGAAGATGGGATTGAGTTGATAAACATTTCTCCGGTTCAACATGTTGAAGAAGTCCACCATAACGCTCACATGCCCATGCTCCGGGACCATAATGTCCCTTTTGATTCGGAAATCGAGGTTCGCCACGGCAGGAGTCAATAGAGAATTCCGAGCAAAACCCAAGGGGCGAGCCGAAAGCGGCCAGGCGCCGCTACGGTTGGAATCCAGACCGGTCAGTGCATCCACAGGCCGGCCGCTCCCGATCGTAAGGATGGGTGCAACCGCTACGTGTTTTAACACCTTCACCCATCCCTTCGCCTCACTGGGGGCCTCCCATAGCGCGCTCAATGTAAAGCGATGCTCCTGGTAGTTGCGTGAAGGCGCTTTCTCGGCGCGGGTCGCGAATGGATTCTGCGGCTGTTCATCGAAATCCGACGCATCGTCGAGCGTTTTTGAAAACGTGTAGCTGGCAGAGAAGTTTAGTTCCGTAAGCTTCCGATTGAACGACACCGTAAGGCCGTGATACGTCGAACCAGCGGCGTCTTCCAGTTGATAGATGTTGTTCAACGATGGATCGAGCCGGCCGGTAGGGAATACCAGTTGGCCGATCTGCTGGGGAGTGGGATTAGGAATGCCAAGACTCGCCGCGTTCAGCAGGGTCAGTTGTACAGGTGGCAAGAGATTGACGTTGCGGGTTCGGGAAAGCTTGACCCCGCGTATGAACAGGTAGTTGGCGTCAACCGAGGCGTACTTTGAGATTTCGTGTTGGACGCCGAGACTCGACTGCTGGCTGTAGCTGGTCGGCATGTGGGGATCAGCGCGAAAGATGGACGGCGCTATTCCCGCCGCCGGGCCTAGCAGGCTCCCGCCTGACGCACCTTGAAAGAGGTTGGCCGCCACGTTGCCGTACGCCACCTGGTCATAGGCGGTTCGGCCGTCTTTGTCGATGGCGCGGCCGAGATAGGCCAGCACGTATCGGTCGAAAAAGATTCCATATCCGGCGCGGAAGACCCAGTGCGGGACAGGGCTGTAAGCCACGCCGATTCTGGGGCTGAAATTATGCGTGCTCTGATTGAAGGACTGGGGTAGGTGCTCAAAATCGTAACGAACGCCAAAGTCCGCGGTGAATCCATGGCTCAACGCCAAATGGTCCTGCACGAATGTTCCGACGCTGGTGACGGCGATGTCGAATCGCGGATTGCCGAAGGCCTGCCGAAACGAATCGGGGCGGCCGGCGAAAAAGTCGTTCAACGTGTCGAACAGGTAGACGCCGCCGAATCCGTCCGGCACCGTCGCCTGCAGGCTCACGCGGTTGATGGTAGCGCCAACCTTAAGAAGGTGCTGCCCGCGCGTAGTGCTGAAGGAGTAACTTCCTTGATAGTGGTTTTCGCGTCGATCGCCGTTGCCTTCGTATGTCCGTCCAAACTGAACGAGGCCGGCGAGGTCGATTTCCGGCCCGGTGACGGTGGCGGTCCGCAGAACGGCCCTGCGCGTCGACAACTGGAAACGCAGATCGCTGACTGAACGCGTCCCCAGCGTGCTGACGAGCGAGCCGGCCACATCGTGATCGGCAACAAAGCTGCTGCCCCAGGAACTGGGGTCCGCCAACCCCCCGGCGTTAAAGCTGTTGCTCGCCTCGCGCCGGTTGCGAAACGCGTAGCGCAACCAGAGCGAATTGTGCGCGTTGATCAGGTGGTCTACCTTGCCGGAAGCTTCGGTCTCCCCACCGCTGGTCGGCACGTACCCGGGGTTGATGTTGCGGACCGGCAGGCGGGGGAAGGCGCCGGTTTTTAGCAACGTGTTCAGCGATGCCGCGAGAGTAGGATCGACGGTATTGTTCATCTGAATATTGCTCGACTCCAACTCGAACGCAGTCGAGAAGAAGGTGCGGTCCTTCACGATCGGCCCGCCGACGGACATCCCGCCGCGGTATCGGCCTGAATCGGGCTTTATGCTTCCAACGAATGGCGCCGCGTTGAAAACCCCGTTTTGCGCGAACATGAAAACGTCGCCGTGTACGAAGTTGGTGCCGGACTTGGAGACGATGTTGATGGCGCCGCCCGCTGCCCCGCCAAACTCGGCCGACATACCGTTGTTGACCACCTGGAACTCACTAACAACCTCAATCGAAAGCGCGGTTCGGCTGGCGCCCGCGTACTCGTCATTGTTATCGAGTCCGTCGATGGAAAGCGTGTTGCTGCGGGCGCGCAACCCGCCGAACGTGAACCCGCTGTCGCCAAGCGGCGTATGCGCGACGGTGAGGCGCGACTCATTGGAACTGGAGACTCCCGCCGAGAGCAAAGTAAAGTCCAGGTAGTCGCGCGTTCGTAACGGAGTCTCTTCCACACCCTCATAATCCATGTTATAGGACACGGACGTCTGCGAAGCGCCGACCATGGGAGGCTGTTCGGAAACCGTCACCTGCGAGATCGCTGACGCGGGTCGGAGAACGATGTCGAGAGTAGCCGTCGCTCCCAGGTCCAGGACGACGCCCACATGCACGTACGGCGCGAAGCCTTCATGCGTGCAGCGCACCTCGTAGGTGCCGATTCGAAGGTCGGGTGCAAAGAAGACCCCTTTTTCATTGGTTACCAGGTTGCGCACCTGGTTCGTGTCACCCCCTCGCAACTCGACCTCGGCGCCGACGATTCGCGCGCCGGAAACGTCACTCACCGTCCCGTTAATCGCCCCTCCGATCCGAGAGTTCTGTGCCCCAACTGCCACAGCAAGGAGCAACACCACAAAGGACGTAAGACCCATCTCCAGCAGGCCCCTGCCAATCATGCGCATGTTGACCTCCTTCGCAGTCTTTCTGGCGATCTCGTCTGAACCGCCGGACATTAACCGCGGCGGAGCATCCATCGCCGTCTCGCTGTTACCGTTGGAGTAGACGAAGAGATGCACCCGCGTATCGCCAGGGCAGGGCCCAACGAATACGCCCGAGCGGTAAGCCACTCCTCACGGTCGACAGCGAGGAATTACTTCTTCTTTTTTGCCGGGTTATTCATGAGCTCCCCGGTGCCGGCATCGAAGAAGAACTCTTTCTCGTCCTTGAATTCGACCTCATAGATCAAGTTGCCTTTGACGTTCTTGAGTTGGATGTATCTGATCTTCCATCCCGGGTGCACCTTGATCGCGGCATTCTTGATCTCCTCGGCATTGACCTTGGCCGCAGCCTGGAGTTTATCGGGGTTGTTTTCCGCTGGCGGAACCTGGACACTGGAGTGGAAGGAACCTTGCCATTCCGGCGGTGGAGGAGCAGCCTTTGGTTTCTCCACCTGCGCGCCGGCCCTGGGTGCCGCTCCGCACCATAGCAGGGCAAGCGCCAGGGCAGCGGCAACCTTCAGATAGTGTTTTGTTGCCATTTTTCACCTCTCCTTGCAAAAAGAAATTGCCAACCACTCAGATGAATTTCGTTCAGCGCAGGACCGCGCAGGTTATTGCTGTCCCCTCATCCGGGTGCCATGTCACCTCGCTGCCAGGTAAAGACGAACGAGCCCGAAAAGAGTTCACGTAACAAATTCTTCCTCCATTTGGCCGCCCTGTTCTGCACCCAGACTCACATCAGAGGCCTTGCCGACGCCCGATCAAGGGGCAGGGTACAAAATTGCTGGGGACAGGAAGATTGCGCGGAGATTACGTTTCCGTCATGTCGACAACAGAGTTTAGGAAAGCACTCAGTCATCGCTAATAATTCTGGGAGGTGCGCAAGGAGTTCGGAGTCGAGGCTGCGGAGCACCGGAAACCCGGCGGCAGAGATGGGCAGGCGCTGCGGGAAGGGTCCACGTTGTGTGAACCCTTTCCGGGCTCGTTCGTCTTTACCTGATAGCGAGCTGACATGCAGTGTCCGGATACGGACCAGGAGTTGCTCGAACGGTGGCAGCGAGACGGAAATGCCGCGGACGCTCATGTCCTGGTTCAGCGGCACTATTCACGCATGCTTAATTTGTTTTATCGCCTGACCGGTACCCGCTCCCAAGCCGAGGAGTTGACCCAGGATCTATTCCTGCGCCTGACGGAACAAGTGGCACGCGGGCGCGCAATCCAACAGCTCGGGGCCTGGCTCAATGCGACGGCGCTCAATCTCTGGCGCGATCGCATCCGGCGCGAGCTGCGCGCCCGCGCCAAGGGAATTACATACTCCGGTGGAGACGAAGAGATCCAGAACCTCATGGTATCGGCGTCCCCCGTGAACCTGGAAGCAGAGGTCCACGCTTCCCTGGAGCAGCAGGCGGTACGCGATGCGGTGCTTCGTCTGGCGCCTAAACACAGAGAGGTAGTCGTGCTGCATCACTACCAAGGACTTCAATACGAAGAAATCGCGCGCGCGCTGGGTATCCCGGTCGGCACCGTGCGCTCCCGGCTTCACTATGCCGTCGATGAGCTTCGTGCCCGCCTGTTTCCGGTGCAGGAAGGAAGCCACCAATGACGCAGCTCAATGGTGATCTCAACCGGCGTCTCAAAAGCTGGCCTGAGCTGGCTCCGGACACGTTGGCTATGCAACGAATCGCGCTGCGCATGAACCACCAATTGGCAGCATGGCGCGCCGCGTCCGCGGAAAGCCTCGGTGAACCGCAGTTCCGCTTGCTGTTGACCGCGGGTGCGGCCTTGGCCGTCTTGGTCTACCTGGCGTGGGCGTATATCTCCGACTTCCTCGCCGAAAATCCCTGGTGCGAGTTTGCGCTGCTCTGCGTGGTCGTCTTCTCCCTGATCGCGCCGCTGATCCTGTTGCCGCTACTCCGTGCTGGCAACGGGGAAGCCATTCTGTCTCAACCGCAGGAAGGACACTCGTCATGATGAATCGCCTACTTCCCGAAGATCGCCATTTGCGGCGTGCTCTGGCCGGTTTGCTGGCCTTTGTCATCCTTTCACTCTTGGCCGGTGGCCTCGCCGGGTGGGAAGCCTTCCGCCAGGGGGAGCTTGGACGTGAGCAGGAAGGCCTTGCGCAGATCGTTTGGCAGTACGGCCTAGAAAGCCCCGAGGCTGCCACCGCCATCAAGCAGATAGGCGAAAGTCCGCGCCCCAAGGAACTCGTGGCCCTCTTGGATCCCACCACGGGCAAGGCCACAGCGGCCTGGCCGGCCAAGCACGCAGGCAAAGCCCCTGAAGAAATGGTGCTGGATAGCGGGGTGAAGCTGCCCAGCCTGCAAATGGTTCGAGGTTTCGAGTCCTTTCGGCTGCGCCGTTTTCCCCGGGGCCAATCTGGCGTACCGACAGACCCCCTAGGACGAATACGAGCACGCATAAACCGCACGGACTGGGTAAGGGTACGCCTTTCGCCGCTGTATCCTTGGCGCAAAGAGGGCTCGCGAATTCGCAAAAGCCGTCTCATGATGACGCTCCCGCTTACCGCCGCAACGCCAACCGTTGCCGGCCTGTCGCCTGAGCCAATAGCCGAACACGAAGGTGGTTGGGAGGAGGAGCATGGCCGGCACGGTCGATTCATTGCTTCCGTCCCGCCGATTGGTTACCTGCTGCAAGTCAGCTCTCCTCGTTTGATTACGCCCTTGGGCGTTTCCGCCCGCCTAGTTGGCGCCGTGGCGGCCCTGGGATTGTTGTTGTACTGGCTCTCGGTGGCGTGGTGGGTGTACCTCGATGCTCGTCGCCGGGAAAACAATCCGTTCGCCTGGGGCATGTTGGCGCTTCTGACCAACCTGGTGGGGGTTGCGATTTACCTGATCGCACGACGGCAATGGCTGCAATGCCCGAATTGTGGCGGCGGGGTGGAGAAAAAGTTCCGCAATTGCCCATGGTGTGGCCATGCGCTGGTTAGAGTGTGCACGCAGTGCAGCCAGCCGTTGCAGCGTGGGTGGACCCATTGTGCGAGTTGCGGCACTGCCGCGAAATGACGCACTGACTTCGTCATCGCCTTTAGCGACTTCCTCGCAGCCGTTCTGGGCGAGTTCTTTGACTCTATGACATTACGATAACGTAATCTCACCGGCGTTTTTCTGTCAGCCGCCCCGTGTTAGGTTGCGACGTCCGAAAACGGTTGCGGCGGCGGGCCAGCATGGGCGCTGGCGCATCTGAAGTATCGAGGAGGGAGAGATGAGGATGACAACGATTTGCAGGCTGCTGCTGGTGGGCATTTTCATGACCGTAATGGCGCTGACGGTGAGCGCCCAAAACCTGCCCGGTGTGAAGACCAAAGCTGAACTGGAACAGTTGGCCAAGGGCCTGCGTTCTGGCGAGATAACCAAATCGCAGATCCTCTTTAACGGAGGTGATCACTACGTGGTCGACACCTCCTACTTCCATGCAAAACACAAGGCAGAAGCGCAAGCCCATGCCGAGACCGATGAGATCTTGTTGGTGCTGGCCGGGGAGGCCCAACTGACGCTTGGCGGGAAAATCATAGACGAGCATCTAAAGGATGGAAGCAAGGTCGAATTCCGCGGCACCGGAATCAAGGGCGGTAAAGTGTTCAAGGTGAAACCAGGAGATGTCGTGAGCGTGCCGCGGGGAACTCCGCACCATGTCGAACCAGGGGAAGGGTACATCGTCTACATGGTGATCAAGATTCCCGGCCTTCACGCTTAATGGACGCAGGGGGACGCCGCATCAATTCGATCCCGGCGAGGGCTAGATCGTCCACGCGGTGATCGAGATTCACAGCAAGCCGTGACGCAATAGGTCAGCAGAAGGCTACCGCTGGCGCTGATAGCTCCAAGCTGAAGGTAGTAGTGTTTGGCGCCGGAATCTCAAGCATGGTTGACGCGGGTCGCAGCTTGTAAGTGGAGTTGATGTGCACTCCTGAACAGGGAGACACGGATGAGAACAATCGCGCGAATCGGAATCATTCTGGTGATGGTTGGTCTATGCACAGCCGCAGAAGTGCCCGGCTTTAAACTAACGAAGAAGTACCCCATTCCTGGCAACGGCGGCTTTGACTACATCGTTTTCGACAGTTCCTCGAATCGCCTCTACATTTCGCATGGAGACGCCGTGGAAGTCCTCGACGCCGATTCCGGCAAGCGGCTCGGTAGAGTTGAAGGTACGCCGCACGTCCACGGCGTCGCCATTGTTCCGGGCCAGCACCGCGGATTCACCAGCAATGAGGGGGACTCGAGCGTGTCGGTTTTTGACACAAACACTCTCAAGACGATTAAGAAACTCTCCGTCCCTAAAGGCCCGGACTTTATCTTCTATGAACCGTTAACGAAACGAGTACTGATCTGCCACGAAGGCGCGGAGGCAATTACGGCGATTGATCCTGAGAAAGGCGCCATCATCGGGAGAATCGACCTGGGCGGAGGCCCGGAAGCCGCTGTCGTGAGCCGGAAAGGCATAGGGTTCGTGAACATGGAAGCGGCGGCTATGGTGGTGAGTTTTGATCCACGGGGCCTGACCGTCAAACAGAAATGGCCGATTCCCGGGTGTGAGGCTCCCGTCCCCCTGGCCATGGACGATGCGAACTCGCGCTTATTCATTGGCTGCCGGAGCAAGGTGTTGGCAGTTATGGACGCCGACAGCGGCAAGGTAATTACTACTCTTCCCATCGGCGACACGGTTGATGCGGTTGTCTTCGATCCGGACAACAAGATGATATTCGCCTCCAATGGTGACGGCACAATATCGGTGATCCGGCAAAAAAACGCGAATGTGTACGAGTCAATCGGTACCATCGCAACGCAAGAAACTGCCAAGACTATGGCTTTCGACCCCAAGACGAAACGCCTGTTCCTTTCGGCGGCAGAGAAGGCGCCCCCAGGCGCCCAGACGAGATTCAAACCGGGAACGTTCCGCGTTCTGGTTGTCGAACGGCAGTAAGCGGATACCCGCCGACCAGGGATGCACGTGACAAATGATGGATTGGAGCCCCTTTAGTCGACGACGTATAATCACCGTCATGCGGCGTGTCTTCCTACGCTGGGTGATCGTCTTGGCGGTGGCCGTAATGCTATGCGGCCATGTGACGGAATTGTTCGATCGCTGGGATCACACGCTGACAACCGGCACGGACGCAGACTACTCGATCGTATTCGTGGCTGCATGCGCTGGCTCCGTGTTCATGGCTGCAAACTATGTGAGCTCTCTGCTCGGTAGATGTCACGCAAATGAGAGCTGGCCGATACTGCAGTTCCTCTTGGCGTTTCGGGCATTTGTTTCGGACACACACGATTCAGGGTTATCTCCCCCAACTAACCTCTCTCCGCTTCGAATCTAGATTCTCCCTCTGTGATCAGAACTGCTGAGGTCCTATGGGCCCCGGCTTGTCTCCTTTCACATTGCGGAGAGCAACATGCCGACATCCAGGATCACCGTTGTATTTGCCTTAGCGGTCACGCTGACGGGCTGCGCGGTCCGGAAGTATCGCCCGGCGCCTATTTCGCCGTCGGCAAGCGCCGCCTCCTTGCGGGCGCGCACGCTTAACGACGAGGGCCTGCGCAAATACCTCACCGAAGTGCTGCACCCATCGCCCGCCCAGTGGCCCCTGCAGCGGTGGAGTCTGCCCGAGCTTACTCTGGCGGCTTTCTACTACAACCCGAACTTGCAGCTTGCCCGCGCCCGCATGGCGGAAGCTGATGCGGCGGTGATTACGGCAGGGGCACGGCCCAATCCGGTTGTCGGCGGCTCGATCGGCGGCTCCACCTCGCCTGATAGTCCCTGGTTGGGTGCCTTGCACTTCGACCTGCCCTTGGAGATCGCCGGCAAACGCGGCCACCGCGTCACGCGCGCGCAGCGACTCGCCGAAGCCGCGCGCTGGGATCTGGCAAGTGCGGCGTGGACGGTGCGGTCAAGGGTACGCAGCGCTCTCCTGCAGTACGTCACGGTTACGCAACGCCTGCAAGCCCTTCAACAGGAGGAACGGGTCCGCGCTGAACAGGTGCGATTGCTTGAACAACGGCTTACGGTGGGCTTGATTCCGCAGCCCGAGGTGGATGCCGCGCGCATCCTGCACTCGCAGGTATTGCTGGCCCTGGAACAGTCGCAGGAACAGTTCGCCACTGGCAAGGCGGCACTGGCTGCGGCGGTTGGCGTACCCGTGTCGGCCCTGCAGGACCTTGCGCTCTCATGGACGGATTTCGACCATCCAACCAGAGCCGAGTCTCTCCCGCAGTCCGCCATACAGGACGATGTTGTTCTCAATCGCTTAGACATCCGACGTGCGCTGGTCGATTACGCCGCCGCCGAAGCCGATCTCCAACTGGAAATCGCCAAGCAGTATCCCGACATCAATCTTGGCCCGGGCTACAACTTTGAGGAGGCCCATCACAAATTCTCGCTGGGATTCTCCGTTGTTCTACCGGTCCTGAACCAAAACCAGGGCCCGATCGCGCAAGCTGAAGCGCGACGCGAACAGGCCGCGGCCCGGTTCCTGGCGACCCAGGCGGCCGGCATCAGCGCGAGCGAGGAGGCATTGGCCCGCTATCGTGCTTCTTTGAAAGAACTCGACCAAGCGCGAAGTCTTCAGCAGCAATCGGCGTCCCTGGAGCAAGCCACGCAGCGCGCGCTCGCCGCCGGTGAGTCCGACCGCGTCGCGCTCAATGGCGCGCAGTTGCAGGTTGCGATAGCGGCCGGGGCAACGCTGGATGCGCTCTCTCGCGTGCATCAGGCGATGGGCGACTTGGAAGATGCAGTCCAGCGGCCCCTGCTCCCCGGAGACATTCAACCATTGTCCTCGCAATCGCCGGAGCTAAAGCCGGCACCAAGGAAGTGATATGAGCAAATCGGTGAAGTGGCTGATTGCAGCGCTGGTCGCCATCACGGCTGCGTCGGTTGTCGCAATGGTCTTCATGATCGCACGTCGTCCCGATACGGATGATGAAGACGAGGTTGTGAAGGCGCCCTCCCGTGTAGCGGTGAAGAATGGGCGCAGGGTGATCAACCTGGATCAGCAGACACAAACGGAAGAACACATCGCCGTGACAGAGCCGGCACCAACGTCGATGCGGGCAGAATTGCGCGGCACTGCGATGGTGCTTCCGGTCAGTGACCTCGCAACCTTGCGCAACAACTATGTTGCGGCACGCGCAAAGGTGGAACGTGCAGGCGTGGACATCGCTCTCTCCAAAAGCTCTTACGAGCGCATTAAGACGCTGTACGAGCAAAACCAAAACATGTCATTGAAGGCGAAGCAGGATGCCGAGGCAACTTATCGCAGCAACCAGGCGCAGGCACGGGCTGCTGAACTGGATGCCAAGCTCCAGGTGGACACGGTGCGTCAACGCTGGGGAGGAGTGGTTGCCGATTGGATCGCAGGCGACAAACCGGTGCTGGAGCCTGTTCTCGAACAGCGTGATTTTCTGGTTCAAGTGATCTTCCCACCGGGAGAGGTGGGCAAGCCGCCAGCAGGTTTATCGCTGGCCATGCCCGGAAAGCAGCTCGTCCAAGCGCGGTTCGTATCGCCGTTTCCACAGGTGAGTCCGCAAATCCAGGGCATCAGTTTTCTTTACCTCGTGTCCAGCCGGCCGGGACTCGCGGTGGGAATGAACCTGGTCGCTCTCGTGCCGGTTGGCGAATCGCT
The DNA here is from genome assembly GCA_020072845.1 of Terriglobia bacterium. Taxonomy (NCBI): domain Bacteria; kingdom Pseudomonadati; phylum Acidobacteriota; class Terriglobia; species Terriglobia bacterium. Next base: position 38,448 of record JAIQGF010000018.1, on the reverse strand, counting down.
GCGCGGCATCGTTGTTCCGCAGAGCGCAATCGTCTGGTGGCAAGGAAAGGCGTGGGCGTATGAACAGGTTTCGCCGACCACGTTTGCCCGTCGGGAGGTGCCGACGGACACTCCCGTCAGCGGCGGCTACTTCGTGCCTGCTGCCAGTCTCGCTCTGAAAACGAAACTTGTGATCGTTGGCACGCAGGCGCTGCTCTCCGAAGAATTTCGCAGCGAGATTCAGCAACAGGACTAGCCGGAGGCGAACAATGTTGACTGCAATTGTCCAGTGGTCGTTGAGACACCGCAGTGTAGTCGTGGTCCTCGCCTGCGTCCTGCTTGGTTATGGCGTGTATTCACTGGAGCAGGCGAAGTACGACGTTTTTCCCGAGTTTTCGCCTCCCCAGGTCGTCATTCAAACGGAAGCCTCCGGCCTCGCACCCGAGCAGGTGGAACTGCTCGTGACTCAGCCGATCGAAAATGCCGTCAACGGCGTATCAGGCGTTCAGGCAATACGGTCGGCTTCCGTTCAGGGCCTATCAGTCGTAACCGTTCTATTCGACGGGAACACCAACATTTATCGTGATCGGCAGGTGGTGACCGAGCGCCTATCCACCGTCACCGGCTCGCTTCCAGCGGGCATCAGTCCCACGATTGCTCCGCTTACAACATCAACGAGCATCGTCATGGCGATTGGCCTGACCTCACCCAACCAATCGCTGATGCGCTTGCGCACGGAAGCCGACTGGACAATGAAGTTACGCCTGCTCGCTGTTCCAGGCGTTTCCAAAGTCGCGGTTTTCGGTGGCGATGAAAAGCAATACCAGGTCCAAATTGACCCGCAGCAACTGACGAAACACGACATCGGAGTGGATCAGGTGCTTGCTGCTGCGAAGCAGGCCAGCGGCATCCGTGGTGCGGGGTTTATTACCACTCCCAACCAGCAGCTCATCGTGCAGTCCGAAGGGCAGGCGATCACCTCCAGCGAGTTGGCAAAATCCGTTGTTCTGCAACGCCAAGGTGCGAACCTCACGCTCGGGGATGTCGCACATGTAACCGAGGGAGCAGCGCCACGCCTCGGTGCTGCGTCCGTAATGCGCCGTCCGGCGGTGATCCTGATGGTTTCCGCCCAGTATGGAGCAAACACGCTCGAAGTAACTCGCCACCTGGACAGAGCAATCGACGAGCTCCGCCCCGTGCTGGCGGCACAAAATATCCAAATAAATTCCAGCATTTTCCGCCCGGCGCGATTCATTGATAGCGCGCTGCACAACCTGCGGACATCGCTGATCGTGGGTGGAATTCTGGTTGTAGTCGTTCTCTTTCTGTTCCTGTTCAATTTTCGTACTGCTGCCATTTCCTGCACCGCCATTCCTCTTTCCTTGCTGGCCGCCACGATCGTCATCGAGCGATTCGGGAACACCTTGAACACGATGACACTCGGTGGTCTCGCCATTGCCATAGGCGAAGTGGTGGACGACGCCGTCATCGACGTGGAAAACATTTATCGACGACTGCGGGAAAACCGAACGTTGCCGCAGCCGCAGTCCGCCTTTCGGGTCGTCCTGGAGGCGTCGCTCGAAGTGCGCAGCGCAGTGGTCTACGCCACCTTGTCCGTGATCCTGGTGTTTGTACCGGTATTGACCATGAGCGGTGTGGCGGGAAGCATCTTTTCCCCGCTCGCCATGACGTACATCTGGTCAATCCTCGCGTCGTTGGTGGTGGCACTGACGGTTACGCCCGCATTGTGCCTGATTCTGTTGCCTCGCGGCGAACTGCGTGCTGCCGAGCCACCTCTCGTAGAGTGGCTCAAGGCCAAGTACGAGCGGGTCCTCTCAGGCGTTGAGCAATACCCGACGGCGGTGATGGCCACAGTCGGCGTTATGGTCTTTGCCGCCGTTCTAACCATCCCGTTTCTCGGGGGCGAGTTCCTGCCAAGCCTTCGGGAGGGACATTTCATCGTCCACATGACCGCGGTGCCCGGTACGTCGCTCGACGAATCCATGCGCCTGGGCGACAGCATTACCGAGGCGCTGCAAAAGATCCCGCAGGTACGGGAGATAGCTCAACACGCCGGCAGGGCGGAAATGTCCGACGATTACGCCGGCACACACAGTAGCGAAATTGAAGTCGACTTACGAGAGCTTAGCGGGGCTCAGACGGACAAGGCGCTGAACGATATCCGGCACGCCCTGGTGACATTTTCGGGCGCTGCATTTTCGGTCAACACGTTTTTGACCGAACGAATTAACGAGATCCTTTCGGGCTATACCGGCGCCGTGGTTGTCAACATCTTCGGTCCTCGTTTAGACGAGCTTGACCAGCAAGCGGGACGCATCGTTGGGGTCCTCGGCAAGGTTCCGGGAGCAAGAGAAGTCCAAATTCAATCTCCGCCCGGAATGCCGCAGGTGATCGTCCGACTGCGTCCATCAGATGTCGCACGATGGGGGTTTAGTTCAGTTCAGGTCTTGGATGTCGTCCGAACCGCATTCAGCGGTGACGTGGTTGGCCAGATCTACGAGGGGAATCAGGTCTTTCCGGTCTCGGTGATCTTGACTCCCGCGGAACGGCAGTCTATCTCGGCGATCGCCGCTCTCCCCATTCGGAATCCGGAAGGAAACTACGTACCTCTTCGACAACTCGCGGATGTATACGAGAGTTCAGGCCGTTATTTGATCTCCCACGTTGGCGCACGCCGCGTGCAGTCCGTCACTTGCAATGTTGCCGGCGGCGACGTGGCAACTTTCGTTGCTACCGCACGCCAGCGCATCTCTCAACTGAAGCTTCCACCCGGTGTTTACGTTGAGTTCAGCGGCACCGCGGAGGAGCAGGCCCGGTCGCAGCGCGATCTGCTGGTGCACGCGATTCTTGCCGGACTGGGCATCATCATCCTGCTGTCGATTGTGATGCAGAACTATCGCAACCTGCTCCTGGTTCTGGCGAACCTTCCTTTCGCGCTGGTCGGCGGCATTTTCATCGCGCTCGCCACCGGCGGCAACCTCTCGCTAGGATCGCTCGTGGGCTTCGTTACGCTGTTCGGCATTACGCTCCGTAATTCCATCATGCTGATTTCCCACTATGAGCATCTCGTCCAAATTGAGGGCCTGGATTGGAATTGGGGTACTGCGTTGCGCGGCGCATCCGAACGGCTGTCGCCGATCCTGATGACGGCGCTTGTCACCGGCCTCGGTTTGCTTCCCTTGGCAATTGGCAGCGGCGCTCCAGGCCGCGAGGTCGAAGGTCCCATGGCAACGATCATCCTCGGAGGATTGGCTACGTCAACCGCTTTGAATTTGCTCGTGCTGCCGACACTGGCTCTGCGATACGGCCGGTTCGAGAAGGTCGCGGAGGCAGTCGAGAAGTAATGCGCCTGGGAACATCCGAAGGCGCTTGCGCCGGATAACGAAAGGTAAAGACCTATTCCTCTTGTCCTCCGTGTCCTCTAATCTCTTGGTGTGAAGCGCGACGCTGACCAATCCCGCAACCTCGCCGTCTTCAGCGCCACCTCGTTCCTCAACGACACCGCCAGCGAAATGGCCTACTGGGTCTTGCCTGCGTTTCTCACCGCCATCGGCGCAGGCCCAGCGAAGCTCGGCCTGATCGAGGGCATCGCCGAAAGCGTGGCCTCGTTCGGCAAGCTGTTTTCCGGCTATCTCACCGACCGCGTTCGCCGCCGCAAGCCGATTATCGTTTTCGGCTACTCGGTCGCCAACCTGCTTAAGCCGCTGCTCGCCATCGCACAATCTTGGTGGCAGGTGTTGTTGATCCGCTTCGGCGACCGTCTGGCGAAAGGACTTCGCGGCGCGCCGCGCGACGTCATGCTTGCCGAATCCGTGCCGCGGTCGCGCCTCGGCGCCGCTTACGGACTGCTTCAGGCGATGGACTCCGCCGGCGCCATTGTCGGCCCGCTGATCGCGCTTGCGCTGATGGCTCATTACGGACTGCGTGCCGTCTTCTGGGCCGCCGCGATTCCGGGACTGGCCTGCATCGTGGTCGTCGTGCTCGGCGCACGCGAAACCGGCGACACGCAACCTCGAACTGGTGTGATCTCGAGCGAAGGTGAGGCACTTAACGGGCGCGAAGCCGAGCGCAGCGAGGCCGCGACCCCACTTCTGAAATCCGGCGGCGAAGCCGGTGGAACTCTTGACGCACACGCCGCGTCCGATTCGAGTGACCCGCATTTGGGCATGCGGCCAACTCTTTCTGCGCGTTATTACTACACCCTCTTTGCCGTAGGTCTGTTCTCGCTGGGGAATTCCAGCGACATGTTCCTCGTGCTCCGCGCGCAAAGTACGGGCATTGCGGCTGCGCATGCGCCGCTGCTCGGGCTGGTGTTCAACGTGACCTACACTGCGTTCTCCTGGCCCGCGGGCAAGCTCGCCGACCGAATTTCAAAGGTTGCCCTTGTGGCCAGTGGTTACACGGTGTTCGCGATTGTGTACACGGTGTTCGCGTTCGCGCCCTCGCGCGGCGCGCTGTGGGCCATGATGGGGTTCTACGGCCTGTTCTACGCCTTCACCACGCCGGTGCTGAAGAGAGTGGTAGTGGAGAATGCGCCGCCGGAAGCGCGCGGCCGGGCCTTCGGCATCTTCTATTTCGTCACCAGCATCGCCGCGCTACTCTCCAGCATTCTCACCGGCGAACTCTGGAAGCATTATGGCGCCGAGCTTCCGTTCCTGCTCTCCGCTGCGCTGGCCGCAGTTTCCGCCGTGCTGGTGCTGATCGCACCGAAACTGCGGAACTCACCAATGATCGATGAGCAAATTAGCATGTAGCCGATCGCGATTTACCAAGAACTCGATAGCCGACGACCGACTACGAGCTAACGTGGGGCAATTATGAATGGGCATTCGCTCTTGGCGAAAAGGTGACAGTTATTCCAGTACTCGCGAGGCGAGTGCAAATCCCGGGACCCCTAGCCAATTTACAATACACTGATTTCACTCAAGGCGGTAAGCCGTGGGTGCACTGACCTGCCTGTGCTCCGCAAAAACCTCGTCCGTCAGAAATCCTGTCGTGCGCCAAAAGTAGATCGTCCAGACGTCATTGACTTTTCAGCAGCCTAGAAGGAAGAATCGGGCGACATGCTCGCCTTCCTACTGGGTCTATTTCGATTGATTTGGCTGTTCGGAAAAGGCCATCACGTAGTCCTGCTGGAAAATCTCGCCCTCCGCCAGCAGCTTGCCATCTATAAACGGAAGCAGATACGTCCCCGATTAGTCGGACAGGACCGCTGGTTCTGGATCGCGCTGTCCGTGGTGTGGAAGGACTGGCGACGAGCCTTGTGCGTCGTTCATCCCGACACGGTGGTGCGTTGGCAGAGGGAGCGTTTCCGCCGGTACTGGGCGAACCTGTCGAAGAGGTCCGGAAGACTGGGTCGACCGCCCGTCAGCCTTCAGGTCCGCACGTTGATTCGAAGTTTGGCACAAGCAAATCCCTTGTGGCGTGCGCCGCGCATTCGCGGCGAGTTGCGGAAGCTCGGAATCGAGGTTTCAGAACGGACCGTGTCGCGCGTCTTGCGGACCGTCAAGCGGCCGCCGTCGCAGACCTGGAAGACCTTCCTCCAGAATCACATCGGGGAGATCGTCGCCATTGACTTCTTTACCGTGCCAACGATCCGCCTGCGGGTACTGTTCGTGTTCCTTGTGATCGAACATCAGCGGAGAAAGGTCCTTCACTTCGGGGTCACCGAACATCCGACCGAGTCCTTGGCAAAATGCATTCGTGGAAAGGCTGATCGGCTCGATTCGGCGTGAGTGTTTGGACCATGTGGTGGTCCTCAGTCAACGGCACCTCCGCCATCTACTGAAGAATTATCTAACGTACTACCACCGGTTGCGGACACACCTGGCGCTGGCGAGGGACGCTCCCGAGCCACGCGCAATCATGCGACGAGGCGACATCATTGCGATTTCGCAAGTGGGCGGGTTGCACCACCGTTATGAACGCCGCGCCGCGTGAGAGCGGAGGACGACATGGTCACGCTGAACCGGTCAGCCATCGTGGTCAAACCCAAACAACCTTTTCTGGAATGGCTCCACGCAGCCGATCCCACCAGCCTTGAACTTACATTGCTCGACCTGGTTCGGGAGCCGACGATCTACCTCATCCCAGAATGTGATACCAACGAGGAAGTAGCCGAGATTCTGCGCGAATTATGCGAGGAGATCTTCGAGGAGCAGCTGGCGGGTTGGTACACGGACACATCAACTTGGCCGCGAGACCGGAGTTTCGATGTCTTCTGCCGCTGGTTCGATTATCAGCACCATTCCATGTTGGTTGATCTTTGCGATGAACCACTGATCCGCGACTTCGACTAAAAAGGTCGCTGGCGAATGCGGCCTCGACAGAGGCGCGATCTAGTTTTGGCGAACCACAGGTTCGTTATGCCCGCCGGCCCGCTCTTCTGAATTCTCCTGCCAAACGGATCGTACTTGAACGTAACCGTTCCGCCACTCCCTGGCAAGGTGACCGAAGTGAGGCGGTTCTCGTAATCCCAGGTGTAGCCGGCCACACCACTGTTGCAGATTCGCGAGCGGTAAAGCGAGATTGAAGATCCACATCTGCCAACTGCCGGCAGATGTGGGGCACCGTCGAAACGAAAGCGGAGACCTGGGCCACCAACCCGTCACAATTTCGACTACAGCGACGGCGCGCGCCACGCATCGCACTGGCGAGCCGCGAGAATTTGCTGCAACTCCCTGTGACTTGAAATCCGTCATTCCCACCGTTCGAGAACCGCGAACGGTGGGCCACCCACATTTGCGTAAGATCGAGAGTCGAGAAAGGTGGGCCACCGAGAGTCGAGAAAGGTGGGCACCAGCCTATGGACGCAAACAGGAGATAATGGAACGACTTGGAAGCGGAATTGTGGAGCGGGATCGGCGGCCTCCTTTCGATCGGCCCTACCGTCGGATCCTTTTTCCGGGTACCCAACTTGGACTCACACTGTGTTGAACGGTCCTCAATGCCCCTGACACTCCAGGAGGAGAAATGGAAATATGGCGTAGGTTTTTCTTGAGTGCCATGATTCTAGTGCCCACTATGGCGCTAGCTCAATCACAACAGCCGGGCCCGCAAGCAGCCTTTTCGATTGCGATCAGTGCGCCCCAAACAGTCGTGAAGTCCGGTTCTGACGTCACAGTAAACATCGCTCTTACGAACGCATCTGGCGAAAAAATCAATGTCGGACAGGATGTATCTCGCAAAGGGGAGTTCCATTACCAATTCGATATCCGCGACGGCAAACGTAACCATGCTACCAAAACAAAATACTTTCGGTCGTTGAGGGGCGACGAGGTCGGTCGGGGTGCTGTGATCATGCGTGGCACAATTATTCGGACTCTGCAGCCTGGACAAACCTTGCTCGACGAAGTCAACCTTACGAAATTGTTCGATCTAAACCAGCCAGGAAAGTACACCATCCAGGTGGAACGACGTGATGAAGATAGCAAGATTGTGGTGAAATCGAACGTGATCGAGGTCACCGTGACTGAGTAGTAATCGCGAGAATCCCTCAAGGTCGCCGCGGCCGAAGTGTAGTTGGGCGCTGGCCCTCGATAAGAGCGAAGGCGTTGTCAAGAGACACGTAACCGGTTCGGTGGCGGGTTCTATAAAAGGGGATGTCAAGAAATAGTTTCTTCCCTTGCCGGATGAGTGCGCTGCTTGCTCGACATCCAGCCCCTTTCCTACCCTTCGCAGGAAGGTTTTTCGTTGGCGCGCACGAGAATGTAGGAGATCATCCGAGTTCATGACGCGGTACTGCCGCCGTGGTTCCTGAGGCCATCAAGCAAGCGGTGGCGGAGCGCCAACCATGGTTCTATCTGAGACTCGCGGGACTCGCGGCCTATAGCTTTGTTGGGTTGTCCGAGGGGGCATACGGTGGCCCGTGAGACTCGGTGCCGCAGCACGCGAGGCCTAAACCCGCCCAGGATACTCACCCTCGAACCCGAGCGCTCAGGAGGTCTGGCGATCCTCGGCATGGACCTGGGGATCGGCTTCGGACTCCGTGCGCGCTCAAGCTGCTTGTGGCTTCAGTTGTTCGGCGTCGAAGGCTTCTCCTTTCTTCCAGATCCTCAGCGTGATGGCGGCGATCTTGCGCGCCAGCGTGAGCCGTGCCATCTCCGGCCGCATGCCCTTGGCCAGCAGCCCGAGGTAGACGTCGCGAAACACTCCCTGACAGGCGCTGGAGGTGGTGGCGGCAGCTTTAAACAGGTTCTTCAACTCGTGGTTGTGGTTCCAGTTCAGGCCCCGCACCAGCGTCGGCTTGCGCCGCCGTTCCACCTGCCCGTTGACGACCCGATACTGGGCGCTGTCGCGCGTCTCCAGCGCCAGTCCGCAGTAGGCCCAGAACTGGCGCTTGCTGGCGGAAGCGATGCGGCGTCTGCACGCGGCCGATCAGCAGCGCGGCGCGAATCGGCCCCAGGAACGGCACCGACTGCAGCCATTGCGCCGCCGCGTGCTTACGGCACTCCGCGATCAGCTCGCGCTTGGCCTGACGGCGCAGCGGCTGTAACGCATCCAGCTCCTGGTACAGACACTCGCCGCGCCGCCGCAAACTGCCCGTGCCCAACTGCGCCAGGTAGTGCTCGCGATGCCGCTTCGCGTACAGCTTCTTGCCGGCGCAGCTCACCGCCTGGCTGCGCAACACCGCCTTTAACCGCGCCATCACCCGCGTGGTGTCTTCGGTCAGCATGGTGTAGCTGCGCGCCAAATGCTGGACCTCGAGCCCGCTGCTCTCGCCGTGATAAACCGGCGACAGCAGTCCGGCGCGCAGCAACTCGGCCAGCTTGCGCGCATCGATGGCGTCGCCCTTGCTCCCCGACTTCAGCAGAGCGTTCTTGCGTGGGTTGCACACCACCAGCTTCGCCACCCGGCGCGCCAGCAGATCGTAGAGCCAGGCCGAATGCGTCCCTTCTTCCAAGGTGACGTAGAGGGTTCCCTTGATTCCATGAAGGAAATCCAGAATCGCAGCCGCGTGTGTCGCCAGCACCGACTGCATCAACAGCTTGCCCTCGCCATCCAACACGGCGGCTGAGATCGTGTCGCGGTGGACATCGAGGCCGATGTATCTCACACTATTCATCAGGGTGTTCCTTTCGTCAGGCGTGGTTGACTGCTCATCACACCAACCACAGCCTACTTCGAAAGGGGCGCCCTTTTATAATGCGTGGCCCACCTTCCGTGTTGATGGCATGCGCGAAGTATAGCTCCACTCTATCGCTACTCGCAGTAATCAGGAACGCGGGTGCCCCATCCTTTGGCGCGCCGCTTTTGCGCGACAAAGGGTGGGCATTGCAGATTCAGATTGGTAATTTCCGAGCCCATCTCAGAATTGGTCGGGGAGAGAGGATTTGAACCTCCGACCCCCTGGTCCCGAACCAGGTGCTCTACCAGGCTGAGCCACTCCCCGACGCTTTACGGACACGGATTGTCTGCGGTCTCCAGGAACGCGGGCGCGCTCCTTACCGCATCTTCTTTATTATAACAAACGCCCCCGGGTCATTCGGCGGGGCGCCCATGCAATCCCCGCCGCCCGCTCCTTGGCCGAAGTGGCCGACCCGCTTGCCCGATGTCAACCGGCTAAACACGCACGCGCGCTTCGGAGCGTCGCAGAACTGAAACCGAAACTGAGGCTGAAACTGTTGCCTGCCTCACTTGATCACTCCGCGCTCCGACGACTCCACGAACCGGATCAGCATCTCGACGTCCGGCCCAACCTCGCCCTCGGCCTTTAATCTCTCCAGCGCCTGCGACGTGTTCAGCTTCGAGGCCAGCAGCACCTTGTACGCGTGGTGCAGTTTCCGCAACCGCTCCTCGCTGAAGCCGCGGCGTTTTAGTCCCACCGAATTCAGGCCGTAAGCGCGATTTTCGCGGGCCGCGCTGGTTTTGGAAAACGGCAGCACGTCCTGCGTGATGGTTGTCCCCCCGCCGATGTAGCTGTGCGCGCCGATGCGCACGAACTGGTGCACCGGGCAGAGCGCGCCCACCACCGCCCACTCCTCCACCGTCACGTGTCCCGCCAGCGTCGCGGCGTTCACCAACATGACGTGGTCGCCGATCACGCAATCGTGCCCGATGTGGGTGTACGCCATGATCAGGATGCCGTTCCCGATGCGCGTCACCCCGCCGCCCTTCACCGTCCCGCGATTGATGGTGACGTACTCGCGAATCGTGTTGTCATTTCCCATCTCCAGCCGCGTCGGCTCGCCCCGGTAGCTGATGTCCTGCGGATCGATGCCGACCGCCGCAAACGGGTAAATCCGATTGCTGTGGCCCATCCGCGTCGGCCCGTGCAGCACCACGTGCGCCACCAGTTCGCATTCCTCGCCCATCTCCACCTGCGGCCCAATCACGCAGTACGGCCCGATGCGGCAGGACTCCGGAATCCTGGCGCTGGAATCGACGATGGCAGTGGGGTGAATCAAAGAAGTTTCGGTTTCGAGTTTCAGTTTCAGTTCGTGAGGTACAGGTCGCCGAATTCTCGAGGAATCTCGGTTTCGTTGTGGCCGAAGCACCAGCCTGCTAGGAACCGGCTTCGTTCTTTGAACTCTCGCCAGCAGCGCCCGCCGCGCGCGGTACTAGGCGGCAGCTCACGATGGCTTCGCAAACGCGTTTGTCGCCGACAAAAATCCGCCCTTCCATGCGCACCGCGTTCTTCCGCCACGCCAGCACCGTCACTTCGATCCGCAACTGGTCGCCCGGCACCACCGGCCGCCGGAAGCGCGCGCGCTCGATGCCGGAAAACACCATCAGGTTCTGCTCGCGGTCGGCGATTTCAGTCAGCAGCAGCGCGCCGCCGGCCTGCGCAATCGCTTCCACCATCAGCACGCCCGGCATGATGGGAAAGCCGGGGAAGTGCCCCTGGAAGTAGGGCTCGTTGACGGTGACGTTCTTGAGCGCGACAATGCGCTCCCGGCGCGTCAACTCCACCACCCGGTCAATCAGCAGAAACGGATACCGGTGCGGCAGGATGCGCTGGATTTCCGTGATGTCCAGTGTCGTTTTCTGTTCCGTCGTCGCTTCTGGTTCCATGATTGCAGCGTGAATCAGGCATTATAGCGAAAGCATGAAAGACGCCAACAAACTTCCGTCGCCACTGCTCACCGCCCTCACCCGGCGCCGCGGGGAAATGGTCAGCCTCCTCCGTCAACTGGTCGAGCAGGAATCGCCCAGCTTCAACAAGCCCGCGGTGGATTCGTTCGCGCAGTCCCTCGCCAAAACATTCGCCGGCATCGGCGCGCGGGTTCAACTGCATCCCGCGCGGGATTTCGGCACTCATCTCCAGGCGGATTTCGCCGCCGACCACCGCGCCCCTCCCGTCCTGCTGCTCGGCCACATGGACACGGTCTGGGATGTCGGCACATTAAAGACGATGCCGGTGCGCGAGAAAAACGGACGCCTCTTCGGCCCCGGCGCTTACGACATGAAGGCCGGCATCGCCCAGATGATCTTCGCGGTGGACGCGCTTCGCGAGCTGCGCGGCGCTGTTCCCCGCCCCGTCACCATCCTCCTGGTCAGCGACGAAGAGGTCAAGAGCGCCTCCTCGCGCGCCATCCTGACCAGGCTCGCCAAACAATCGTCGGCGGTGTTCGTGCTGGAACCTTCCGCGGGATTGAAGGGCGCGCTCAAGACGGCGCGCAAAGGCGTCGGCGAATATAGGGTCAAGGTCACAGGACGACCCTCGCACGCCGGCCTCGATCCGCAAAACGGCCACAGCGCCATCATCGAACTGGCGCGCCAGATCGGGCGCATCGCCGCGTTCAACGATCGCAGTCGCGGCACCACCGTGAACCCAGGCATCATCCGCGGCGGCACGCGCACCAACGTGGTCGCCGCCGAGGCCGAGGTCGAAGTGGACGCGCGCATCGCGCGCCTCGCCGACGGGCCTCGTCTCGACCGCAAATTCCGCAGCCTGCGCCCCTTCGACAAAGTCTGTCGCCTGGAGATCAGCGGCGGCATCAACCGCCCACCCCTGGAGCGCACCCCGGCTGTGGTCGGCTTGTTTCGCAAAGCGCAGGCCGCGGCGCGTGAACTCGGTTTTGAAGTTGACGAGGCCGCGGTCGGCGGCGGCTCCGACGGCAACTTCACCGCCGCCCTCGGCATTCCCACGCTCGACGGCCTGGGCGCGGTCGGCGAAGGCGCCCACGCGCTGAATGAATCCGTCGTGATCTCCGAAATCCCCCGCCGCACGGCGTTGTTGGCGCGGTTGATCGAAATCGTATAAGGTCGCAACCCATATAAACCTTTTTGCGATGATGAGCGGGAGTCTTCAATCGGCAATCATCAATCGACAAGCGGCAATGGTTTTTTCAGCGAGAATCGACAACCAAAAACCCTAGCTCACCGTCTCCGCGCTGTACCGTGCGATCAATCCCGTCCGCACCGCATACCGATAAACGCACGCAAAGATCCAGCACGCCGCGAAGACGTACAGGACAGCCAGCCACACGCCTAACAGCAGCAGCATCGGCGGGGCCGCGTGCCCGGCAAGGATCGCCCGCATGCCTTCAAACACGTACGACGGCGGCAGGCCGTGCGCGATCGCGCGCATCCAGTGCGGCAGAACGGCGAGCGGATAGAACACGCCGACAAACGGCGAGATGAGCGCCGGAATCGGCCAGATGAACCACTCCGACGCCGGGCCGAAGCGCAGCACGATCGCGCTGCCCACGATTCCCATCGCGATACCGAACAGAAACAACACCAGCAGGAACGCCACCAACATCGCGCCGTAAGCGAAGAACGACAGCCCGAATGCCAGCATCGCCAGCGCCAGCATGACCGCCAGCCCCACCAGGCTGGTGGCGGTGCTGGAAAGCACCAGCCCGGCAAGATACTCGCCGATGGAAAGCGGCGTAGCGAAAATGTTCAGGAAATTGCGCGACCACACGTCTTCGAAGAACGTCATGGTCACGCCGTGCATCACCCGGCTGAAAAAATCCCACAGCAGTACCGCGCCCAGCAGTACCGGGACAAAATTGAAGCCCGAGCCGGTGACGGAATTCAGGTAGCGCGTAATGAATCCCCAGAGGATGATGTCCACCGCCACCCACGCGAACAGCGGCACCACCCGTGACGCGCTCCCGCGCACCAGGTAGTACTGCCGTAGCACGATGGCGGCGACGCGGCTGAAACGCATGCTTACGCCCGCTCCAGGGCCAGCGGCTCGCGGGCCACCGCGATGAACAAGTCTTCCAGCGATTCCCTGCCGTGCTCGTGCGGCAGCGTCTTGGGGTCGCCCTCCAGCAGGATCTTGCCGTGCGAAAGAAACAGCACGCGGTCGCAGACTCCCTCGACCTCGTACATGTTGTGCGACGTCCACAGCACGCCGCACGCGCCCCGGGCGGCGAACTCGCGAATGATGCCGCGAATGTCTTGCGCGATGGCCGGGTCCAGCGACGCCGTGGGTTCGTCGAGCAGGAGCAGGTGCGGACGGTTGAGCATCGCCTTGGCGAGCGACGCGCGCGTTTGCTCCCCCGACGACAGCAGCCCGCACTTCACGTCGCGGAATCGCTCCAGGTTGAATTCCTTCAGCAGCTCCTCGATGCGCGGCGTCAGGTTCTCGACCGCGTAGATCATGCCGAAGACGCGCAGGTTCTGCGCCACTGTCAGGTTGCCGGGAAGCGGCGCATACACGGCGGCGAAATTGGTCCGCGCCAGCGCCTGCGTCCGCCGCCGCGCGATGTCCACCCCCTCAATCAGAATGACTCCCGCAGTTGGCTCCAGGACGCCCAGGACCATGCTGATCGTCGTGGTTTTGCCGGCGCCGTTGGGCCCCAGCAAGCCGACGATCTCGTTGCGTCGCACTGCGAACGAAATGCCGTCCACGGCGAGCGTACTGCCGTATGTCTTGCGCAAGCCGGTGACCATGAGCACGTCGGACATTGTAATTTCAGATGCCGGTTGACCCGACAGACGTAAGCTTCCATAAAATCTGCCGCAGCATCCCCAGCCAGATCTCGGCGTCACCCGCTTCCAGTTCGAAGCGGCGAAGCAGTCGCCGCACCTTCGCTTCGGTTGCCGCCGTGGAACGTGGCTTCAGGTAGCCGCTGGCGCGCAGCGCTTCCAGCAGTACGCCGGTGATCCGCTCCACCTCGCCTGCGGTTGCCAGGGCTGGTTTCGCGGATCGATGGGTGGCCCGCCCTTTCGCCCGGTGGAACCTGCCCTGAGCGGAGTCCACGGGGCGAAGGGTGGGGGCATCACGCGCCAGTTCGTACAGGCACACCGCAACGGCCTGCCCGAGATTCATGGAGATGTGCTCGGCACGCGTGGGAATGCGCATCAGCCAGTGACAATGGCTGAGGTCCAGGTTGGAAAGGCCGACCTTCTCCGAACCGAACAAAATCGCCACCCTGCCGCGGCCCAGTGCCTTGCGGATGAGTCGCGCCCCGTCTTCCAGGCGCTTGAGCGGGTGCTGCAATTCCCGATGCCGGATCGCCGTGGTTCCCACCACCAGCGCGCAGTCGGCGACGGCTTCACCCACGCTCTTATACTCTTCGGCGCTCGCCAGCACTTGCGAGGCGCCCACCGCGGAACGTGCCTCGCGAAATGCGGCTTCGTATGGCTTTACCACTCGCAGGCGAAGAAACCCGAAATTGCTCATGGCGCGAGCGGCCGCGCCCACATTCAGCGGGTTGCGCGTGCCCACCAGCACGACACGGAGACGGTCGAATTCGGCCACGAGAGGCAACGTCGCTCATTGTACGACCGCCCCCAAACTCGCCCGTTTGCCCCCTGAATCGACAATCAGCAATCGACAGTCGGTAATGGTTTTGCGGAACCGGCCACCGACCACGGACTTCCCACAACCGTGGTTACTAAAGGCCCTCTCCCCACCTGGCCGCTTGTGATATTTCGCAGGTTACCCGCTTGGGATAAAACCATTGGAGCGGATCATCCGAGGCGCCATCGCCGACCTTGGGCGTATCTCCGCGGAGGAAGTTATGGCTAGCAGTCCAGCCGCCGATCTCCACCCGTCCAGCCTGCCCGTCGAGGGCATCCTGCTGGCGGAAGAATTGCTCGACCTTGCTGAACGCGCGCAGGCCTACACCAACGCCGCCGGCGTTGCCATCGCACTGCGCCGTGGCCAGGAGCTGCTGGTCCGTACCAGCACCGGCGCCGCTCCCGAGGTCGGCAGCACCATTCCCATGTCCGATGGCTTCATTACCGATTGCCTCAAGAGCCGCCGCCCGCTGTGCTGCCGCGACACCGAATCCGACAGCCGCGTCGGGCCATCGTTCCGCGCCATGAGGACGCGATCGCTGATTGCTATTCCCATCTGCGAGCACCGCGACGCCAAGGGCGTCATGATGGTCATCGCGCCGCTGCCCAACGCCTTTCAGCCGACCCATACCGCCATCCTGATGACGCTGAGCGACATCATCGCCTCCAAGCTGGCGGCGCGCAATGCCATCCCCGAGATGGAAGTCGAAATCGTGGACCTACCCGCGCCGGCGCCCGTGGTTGCCGCTGAGCCGGTTGTCCAGCCCGAGGTTACTGCTGCCCCGGTCGCCAAGCCGGCGCCGGTTGAAACCGCTGCTGCCGCGCCTGCCTCCGTGACTCCCGCACCCAAACCGATTGCGCCTGTATCGCCATTCCGCGCAGCGAAGCCGTTGGCGACTGAGCCGGCGACTACGCCTGCTCCCGCAGCCAGCCCCGCGGTTCCAGCGGCGCTGTTGCGCACTGCCGCGCTGCCGCTGCCCGAGGAGCAGGTTGAAACCAAGCCCGATCCCGGCCTTCTGAGCCCCTCGGAGGACCCCACCCGCTTCAAGCCGGTGCCTTCGATTGCCCCGAGCCCGACTGCTTCCTCGCGTCCCGAACCCGTGGTTATCAACCACAAGCCGGTCGCGCCCGTACTCAAAGCCGCCGCGCCCATCGCGGCCAGTGCGGCGCATCCAGCCGTCGTCAATGATGTATTACCGACCATCGCCGCTTGGGAGTCACCCGAGGCGCAGACCAGCAAGCGCCCGATGCTGCTGGGCGCCGCCGCCGTCGCCGCTGCCTTGCTGGTAGCGGCCGGGTTATGGGTATATCGCTCGACTAGCAACGAGGTTCCTCCGCCCACTGTTTCCGTACCCGCGCCGGTCGCCGCGGCTCTGCCGCCGACGGTTGCTGCTGCCACGCCGGTACCCGTGCCCAGGAAGGCTGAAGCGCCTGCGAAGCCGGCCGTGGCGCAGCCGGAGCAGCCCAAGATTTCTCAACCGGCCGAGTCGGTCGCGGTGGAGCCGAAGCATCGGACTGCGACGCCGGTTATCGAGATTGCGGCTGCGCAGCCGAAACCGAAGCGGGAACCGGAAGCGGAAATGGCGGCGCCGAAGCTGGCGCTCGCCTCGAATGATGCCGCCGTAAGCTCGATCAGCAAGCTCCCGGTCGCCCTTCCGGCCAGGCCGAAGTCAGAACTGGTTCCGGCGACCCTGATCTCCCGCACCGCGCCGGTGTTTCCATCGATCGCCAGGCAAATGGGGATATATGGCGCTGTGTTGATGAACGTGACCATCTCGCCGAAGGGAACTGTCACCGCCGTGCAGGTCATTAGCGGCGCTCCCCAGCTTCGCCAGGCAGCGGTCAGCGCGGTTCGGCAGTGGCGTTACAAACCGGCGATGTTGAACGGTCAGCCGGCCGAGAGCGCCGCCGAAGTTCAGATCAATTTCCTGCGCTAGTCGGCGGCGGCCGGCGACGCACCCTTCCCTGTTGCCGCTGTTTCTTTGACTATCCCTCCGCAGTGGCCTAGAATCTGGACAGGCTCAATTTCCATGAGCGTTGTGCCCGGGCGCCCGTAAACCGGGGTTCCTGGCGACCACCTTGGCGCGGGAGGCCACTTATGATCGGCAAATTGGGTTTGCCCGAAATCCTTGTCATCCTGGCGATTGCCCTGCTTATCTTCGGGCCGGGCCGGCTGTCGGAGTTGGGCAAAGGACTCGGCGAAGGCATTCGCAACTTCAGGTCGTCCGTGAAGGACGGCGAGCAGCCCGCGGAAAAGAAGTAGAGCGCGCGCGGCGCGGCCAGCTTTGGCACAGGCGTGAACGCCTGTGCCTTTTCATTTTTGTGGCCGCGTTTGTGAGAGTTGTCATTGCACGCGCGCCGTTAGCCATGAGCGAGGTCGAAGGGGAGGAAGCCAGGTCTTCTAAAACAGAATCTTCCCCACTAGCCACCGATTCCGTGCTCCCGCAGCATGCGGCACACCAGCGGCACCGGTAATCCCACGACGTTGAAGTAACAGCCGTCCAGCCGGCAGATCCAGCGCGAGGCGATCCCCTGGATGGCATACGCGCCCGCCTTGTCCATCGGCTCGCCGTGCGCCACGTACATTGCGATCTCTTCCTCCGTGAGGCGTTCGAAGGTGACCGCGGTGGTCTCCGCGCGCACGTCTTCAAAGCCTGCCCCGATGAGGCATACACCCGTGGTGACCTGGTGCGTGCGTCCGGACAACAGGCGCAGCATGCGGGCGGCGTCGGCGGCATCGGCCGGCTTCTCCAGGATGTGCTGGTCAACCACGACAATGGTGTCGGCGCCCAGGACCAGGTCACTGTCGGTGAGTTGCCGGCGGACGGCGCGGGCCTTGTCGCGGGCCAGGCGCTGGGCGTAGTCGAGCGGCCCTTCGCCGGGGCGGAGCAGCTCCGCAACCTCGGCCGGCCGCGCGGCGAACGCGATGCCCGCGTTGCGCAGCAGTTCCTGGCGTCGCGGCGATGATGAGGCGAGCACAAGCATGCCCGAGTTGTAATTGACCTGCGGGTAATTTGCAATTTGAGACGCGGCGGGCTGCTGGCCTGCGGGCACCCGGTGGGCGCCACCGGCCTGATGCAGGCGGTGTTCGCCTTCTGGCAATTGCAGGGCAACATCGCAAGGCACAACGATGGCGACGGCAGCTTCCAAGTGAAGCAGAAACGCGGAATGGATCGTCGCCCGATGCGGGGCGCCATCCACAGCCACGCCGGCACGGGCACCTACGTCACCGTTAGCATCCTCGAAAGCACGCGCAGTCCCATGACGTTCGGGGCGTGATCGGAGGTTTTATGACAAGCAAAGCTGCTGCTGCAAAGAAGCCCGCTACGGCGGGCCGCGCCAAGGTGGCCGGACCGAAGCCGGCGTACGGCAAGGTGCGCCTGCCCGAAACCGATCAGGGGGCGGTCGTATTCCGCACCGATCCGCTCATCATCAAGGACCATTACGAGATCGACTACATCCACAGCTACGGCGAGGACTCCCCGTTTTTCACGGGATTGGCCCAGGGCAAGCTGATGGGCAGCGAATGCACAGGATGTGGCTACCGCTTCGCCACGCCGCGCGCCTACTGCATGGCATGCGGTGGTCCCACGCGATGGATTGAACTGCCTCTTGAGGGCCGCGTGCACACCTGGACCACCTGCCACTTCGGTTCGGAGGCCTTCCTCAAGGAGACTCCGTTCAACCTGGCGTTGGTCGAGTTTGATGGCGTGAACACATTATTGCTGGCGCGCTTGCTGGGAGTCACTGAGAAGGAGATCCGTGTCGGCCTGCCCGTCAAGGCCAAATTCCGAAGGCTTGCCCAATTCAAACCGACGGATGTGTATTTCATCCCGGCGGAGAAAGCTTGAACTCAAGCAAGTTGTCGTTCCGAAAGCAGATGAGAGTTTTGGCGAGCGACAGCCACACGTTTAGTGGAGGCCCACCCGGCCGCGGGTGGATTCGACGAGCTTGGCGGAGTCATAGCCCACGCCGTCCTTGAAGACGGTCTCGACGTTCTCAATGTCGGAGATGTTTTTTGACGGATCACCATTGATCACGACGAGGTCGGCCTGCTTGCCGAGGGCGATGCTGCCGATCTTGTCGGCGACGCCGAGCCACTGGGCGCCGTTGAGGGTGGCGATCTTGATGGCTTCGATGGGGGTGAAGCCGGCCTCGACCAGGAGCTCGACTTCGCGCTGGTCGCCGAAGCCGGCGACCACGCCGCCGTAGCCCGTCGGGTCGAGTCCGGCGAGCAGCAGCCCGCCCGCCTTGGCGAAGGCGTACTCAAACTGCATTTCTTTCTTCAACAGTTCGGGCCAGGGCGAATCCTTGGCGCCGGCGATGCGAGCGCGGGTGGTGAGGTAGTCGTTGCGCGATTCCGGCAGCATGCTGTCGAGGACGCGCGTCATGTATGGCGACGGTTTCGGCGGCGCGGCCGGAGATGCCGGCGGCAGCGACATCGCGGGGCGATTGGGGACGAAGGTTTCAAATACCGGGAGGGTTGAGGTCACGGCCGTGTGGTGCGTGACCAGATCCTTGATGATCTGCTGGATCTCCGGCCCGCTGACATCGAGCTTGAGCAGGGAGTCGCGGATGGCGGTCTGCTCGGGACACTTATCGGTCTGCTTGCCAGGCGCGACCTCTCCATCAACAACCAGGCCGTGCTCGAGGTCGTCAATGCCGAGCGCGGCGGCCTCGCGCAACCCGATGGAGCACAGGTGGCCGGTGACTTTGAGCCCGCGCTTGTGGGCTTCATCAATCGCGGCGCTCAACTCGGCGCGAGTGATGTGCATGTACGCCTTGAAATCATGCGCGCCTTCTTCGGCCCAGTAGGCGACGGTGCGGCGCGCGTCGTCGGCATCCTTGAGCTCGTGCATCTGCGCAGTGTAGGCGCCCGCGCCTTCCAGATAAGGCCCGGTGGGGAAAATGTGCGGCCCGGGTGCACGGCCGGCATCAATGTCGCGCTTGATGGAAAGGTCGGTATAAGCATCCAGCGAGCCGGTGGTGCGAATGGTGGTGACGCCGCCGGCGAGATACAGGCGCGGGGCGCTGAAATCGAGCTCGCTGTAATGAATGGGATTCAAGGCGCCGGGATAAACCAGGTGATCGTGCATGCCGACCAGGCCGGGAATGACGGTGTGGCCGGAGAGATCGAGAACCTTGATATCGCCGACGAGAAATTGGTCGTACGGTGCGTCCTGGACGGCTTCGATCCGCCCCTTGCGGATGAGGATCGTCTGGTTCTCGCGCGCGGGGGCGCCGGTTCCGTCAATGACGCGCACGTGAGTGAGGGCGACGGCGGGGGCGTCAACGGTGACGAAAGCTCTGACCGCGGGAGAGAGGGTTTGCGTCTGAGCTGAAGCAAAAGTGGCAAACAGAAATAGGGACGCGAGCAGACGTTTCATCGTGCACTCCGAAAGCAGATTAGAGTAACGCATGGCACGCTGCACACGCGAGGTCTCGATTCACAATGCCTGCAGCACACAATCAGGAACACCCCCACCCTGTCGCTCCAAACCCGGGAGCGACAAGGGTGGGGCAACCCCAAGGTCCCTCGACTCGGACACCTTTCAACTTCGCTCAAGGCAGGCTCCACGTCGGCGTGTCCTCGCTCGGGATGACATTCGCTTCGATTTGCGCGAACACACGCGGTTCGCGTGTGCCACATGACAGAATTCGGCGGATGCTAGAATCAAGTGTTCAACGCCACTGGCCGAAGCGGCTAGCGAAGCCCGTCTTGAAATTCCATGGATCGCCAGCACATCCGCAATTTCGCCATCATTGCCCACATCGATCACGGGAAAAGCACGCTCTCGGACCGGCTGCTGGAGCTGACGGGAGCGCTGTCGGCGCGCGAAATGGAGGGACACGAGCAAGTGCTGGACGCGATGGACCTGGAGCGCGAGCGCGGGATCACCATCAAGGCGCACTGCGTGCGCATGAATTACACCGCGCACGACGGCGCAACCTACCAGCTCAACCTGATTGATACCCCCGGGCACGTGGATTTTAGCTACGAAGTTTCGCGGGCGCTGGCCTCGTGCGAGGGCGCACTGCTGGTGGTGGACGCCACGCAGGGAGTGGAAGCGCAGACGCTGGCCAATTCCTACCTGGCGATCAATCACGGGCTGGAGATCATCTGCGTCATCAACAAGATTGATTTGCCGAGCGCCGACGTGGAACGCACCAAGGAGATGATCGAGGGCGCGGTGGGGCTGGACGCGTCGGAGGCGCTGCTGATCTCGGCCAAAACCGGGCAGGGCGTGCCGGCGGTGCTGGAGGAGATCGTCAAGAAAATCCCGCCGCCGAAGGGCTCGCCGGAGGCGCAGCTGCAAGCGCTGATCTTCGATTCGTGGTTCGATCCCTACCGCGGGGTCGGGGTGCTGATGCGGGTTTTCCAGGGCACGCTGCGCAAGAAACAAAAGATCCGCTTGTGGTGGAACGGGAAGGTGTTCGAGGTGGAGGCGCTGGGCGTGCAGTCGCCCAAGCCGGTGGAGGTGGAGGAACTGGTGGCGGGCGAGGTGGGGTTCCTGTTCGCCAACTTGAAGAACGTGGCGGACACCAAGATCGGGGACACGATCACCGACGACGACCGCCCCGCGATCGAGCCGCTGCCGGGCTTTGAAGAGCTGAAGCCGATGGTGTTCGCCGGGATGTACACGGTGGACGCGCACGAGCACACGATGTTGCGCGAGGCGCTGGAGAAGCTGCGGCTGAACGACTCGTCCTTCTTCTTCGAGCCGGAAAGTTCGGTGGCGCTGGGCTTCGGATTCCGCTGCGGATTTCTCGGGCTGCTGCACATGGAGATCATCCAGGAGCGGCTGGAGCGGGAATTCAACCTCGACCTGATTACCACCGCGCCGGGCGTGCGCTTCCGGGTGACCAAGACCGACGGCGAGGTGATGGAGGTTGACAATCCGTCGAAGTGGCCGCCGCAGGGCGAGATCGAGAAGATCGAGGAGCCGATTATCCTGGCGACCATCATCTCGCGCGAGGAATATGTGGGCGCAATCTTCAAGTTGGTGGAAGAGAAGCGCGGCAAGCAGAAAAATTTCGAGTACCTCACCGGCGGGCGGGTGATGCTCAGCTACGAGCTGCCGCTGAACGAGATCGTGCTCGATTTTTACGACAAGCTGAAGAGCGTGTCGCGCGGGTACGCGTCGCTGGATTACCACCTCGCCGGCTACTGGGAATCGGACATGATCAAGCTGGACATCCTGGTGGCGGGCGACTCGGTGGACGCGCTGTCGATCATCGTGCATCGCGATTTCGCGTACGAGCGCGGGCGCGCGCTGGTGTCGAAGATGCGGGAACTGATTCCGCGGCAGATGTTCGAGGTGGCAATCCAGGCGGCGATCGGCGCCAAGGTGATCGCGCGCGAAACCGTGGGCGCGATTCGCAAGAACGTGCTCGCCAAATGCTACGGCGGCGACATCACACGCAAGCGGAAGCTGCTGGAAAAGCAAAAAGCGGGCAAGCGGCGGATGAAGCGAATCGGCAAAGTCGACATTCCCCAAGAGGCCTTTCTGGCGGTCTTGCGCGTGGGCGAAGACTAGGCGAAGAAAAATTGGCGGCTAACTTTCATTTCCCGTCTTAAGACCGCGTCAAATAAAGAAAATCCGGCTGGCCCATCCCCGCCGATAGTTGCCGATTGCCAAATTTTAATCTGATTGAAATGTGCAAAACTGCAGTTGGCAAGACCACCTAAGTGGAACCCGATTAGGGAATATTGAGGCGGAATCCTGAGGCGGCTAAGGTGTTGATTCCTGAAGAAATTGGCCGCTGCCACAGTAACCATGCAGACTGTGTAAGTAGCTGTTTTCGTGGTGGGTTGTTACAAGCACAGCGAGGAATTGCACAGAGATTTGCACAGATTTGCGGAAAACGGAAGCACGGGCTCGAATGCATTATCGGTTTCGAGATGGGAAACCGAAACGATTCCGGCCCAACGACCGAGAGCAGCGGTATAGGCGAGCAAAAAGAAACAGGCCGCCAGGGATGGCGGCCGTTGAATTTTCAGCCATCGGCTACGGCTTTGGCGCCGGCGGTTTGGGCGCGGGAGGCCGCGTCGCAGTGCCGGCCGGTTTGGCAGCACCGCCCGGCGCGGAGACCGGAGCGGCAACACTGGACTGGGAGTTATAGGTGTTGACAATATCCTGGGTGACGTCGGAGGTCTGGGCGGCCCAGAGCACCGGGCTCTGCTGGCCGGAGACGTCAAGGATCACCGAGTAGCCGCCCTGCTTGGCATACTTATCGAGCACCTCGAGCAGCTTGCCGCCGATCCGATTGGCGATTTCATTCTGCTGGGCCTGGAAATCGGCTTGCGCGTCCTCGGCCTGGCGCTGCAGACTCTTCTGCTTGGTCTCGATGTTCTTGACCATGTCAGCGCGCGACTGTTCATTCAGCTTGTCGCCCTGGGTCTGGAGCTGCTTCTTCAGGTTTTCGATTTCCTGGTTCAGATTATTGAGCGTGGACTGGGTCGGCTCGAACTTTTTCTGCAACGCCTCAAAGTCGCGGCGGCCCTCATTGGTCATCACGATCGCATTCTGGATGTTAATGATGCCGATGCGGGCGGAGGCGGAGGTGGAGGGAGCAGCGGGGTTCGCGGCAGCAGGAGTGCCAGCCTGAGCCAGTGCGGTGACGGTCAACAGCGCTGCCGGCAAGATGAAGCGGAAAAGCTTACGTGTCATGAGTTGGTTTTGGACTCCTTGGAGCGACGCTCTCGGACTTCCTCAGAAACACCTCAAAACGGGCACATCCGTGCAGAAGGTTTCACGGGAATCTCGATTATAGGGCGAGCACGGGCCAGCGTCAAACCGGGAACTGGCGCGGGGCGGGGATCAGCGGCGCGAATCGTAAAGACCCACATCTGCCAAAAGCGGCGCAGATGTGGGGCACCGACGCCCGCAAAACGGTTTTCTGAAACCGACTTTAAAAAGTGGTGGCCACGGTGAAACGGAAAGTGGTCTTGGGTTCCTTCAGCTTCCAGTGCGGAGCGTAGGAACTGACCGCCTGCAGAAAACTGAAATCGCCAGCGCCGCCCGCCGGGAACATGGTGCGGGTGATCAGGCTGGGCGTGTCGGTGGGGGTATCGAGCCGCAACGGATTATAGGCCCAGTAGATGCGGAACGGCGCGTTGACCACCGGCATGATGACCTGCAACTCCAGGCCGGTGGAGGCGCGCGGTCTCCAGTTCGAGGCGCCGACGATCTTCAGGCCCTTGTTGAACGACTGGAAGACACCACCCACGCAATTGAAGGAGGCATCGAGCGCGGGACAGCCGAACGCGGTGGTATTGAGAAGATTCAACTGGGTGGCGTTGACCTGCAACTGGCCGGGACGGGCGATACCGTCGAATCCGATGTCGAAAAACGGCGCCAGCGTAACCGGGCCGACGATGGGAATGCGGTATTCCAAGTTGGTGACCACGCTGGTGTCGCCGCCGGGGAAGATGATGCGCTGCACCGGAAGAGGAACGGTCACGGTGCCCTGGCGGGGATTGTTGGGATCCTTGGGTACAGCGGTGCCATCCGGATTGGTGAGCGGGAAATCCACGCGCTCGACAAAGAAGGCGACCGGCGAAATGGCACGGATGTCAAAGCCGCGAATGTCGGTATCGCCGCCCATGAAGAAGCGCTCAAAGGGCGGTGACACGTGGCCGCCGTAGCCGCTGATGAAGGAACCCTGCACGCGGATGCCGAAGGTGTTGCGGCCGTCGCCATTGGGCTTGAGGCCCTTCATGGGCGTCCAGCGGGTGAACGACATGACCGGGCGGACGAAGGCGACGTTGCCGCCCATGCCGGCGATGTCGCCGCCGATGAAGATGTTGCGTCCGCGGTGCGGGTGAACCGGGCTGTCCACCGTGTTCCAGGTGAAACTGGGAATCAGCTTGCTGGTGACGATGCCGGTCAGCGAATTGGGCCCGGAGATATTGCGGAAGTTCAGTTCCTGAAAATAGAGCTGCGAGAACGTACTGAACACGCTGATGGAGGAGACGTCAAAGGAATACCCCAAGCTGACGCGCTTGAAGGAGCGCCGGATGGGATAACTCAAGCTGGTGGTGAAACCGGTGCGCGACTGGCTGAAGTTCTGCAGCGATTGCAGGACGTTGTCGGGAAGATTCAGCTGCTGGCCGGCGATCAGGTTGGCCTGCTGCGCCTGGTTGAAGTTGAATTTCTGGTTGAACACGGTGAAGCCGAACTGCAAGGGGCGGTCGAACACGTAGGGCTCGGTGAAGCCGAAGGAAAGATTGCGCTGGCGGCTGCCGACGCTGGCCTGCAGAGTGAGGGTTTCACCGAGGCCGAGAAAGTTGTTGGTCTCGTAGGTGAGGCCGATGAAAGAGCCGGCCAGGCCGCTGACGCCGCCGCTGAGGCCAATGCTGTTCTTGCCCTTCTCCTTGACCTTGAGGGTGATGTCAACCGTGCCTTCCTGGTTGTTCTGCTTGACCTCGGAATCCTGCTCCGGCTTGAGGACGTCGAAATAGCCGAGCTGGTTGAGCCGCAAAATGCTGAGCTCCCACAGCCGGCTGTTGTAAACCCCGCCTTCCTCGATGGCGAGTTCGCGGCGGATCACCTTGTCGCGGGTGGTGGTGTTGCCCTTGAACTCGATGCGGCGCACGGAGAATGGCTTGCCTTCGTCGAGGTCAATGGTGAGGCTGATCAGCTTCTTCTCATCGTCAAACTGGGTGTCGGGGACAGGGGTGAAGTTGATGAAGCCGAGCGAACCATAGGCGTCGCGGAGGTTCTTGAGGCCCTTGCGCACCAGTTCGATGTTGAAGATGTCGCCGTCTTTCATGGGGATCGAGCGGCGGAGCGCCGCGGCGTTGGTGATCGCCTTGTTGCCGGTGAACTTAATCTCCTTGAGGTGGTAGCGGTCCCCTTCCTCGACGGGAATGGTGATGTCCACCACTTTACCGGGGCCGTGCATGATGAGCGGAATGTGGAGGCCGCTGCTGCCCACGTCGCGGACCTGGGTTTTGGGATCCTGGACGACGGCCTTGAAGTAACCCTGGCGCTGAAAGGCGTCGCGCACCATCTCGGTATCTTCACTGAGCTTGGCGGCGTTGTAGGTGCGGCTGAAAATGTTTTCCAGAATGATGGAGTGCGGGATGCCGATGGGGCGCATGTTGCGCATGGCATAGCGCAGGGTGCGGCTGTTGATGTGCTTGTTGCCCTCGAACTTGATTTTGCCGACCTTGATCTTGGGGCCTTCCTTGACCACGAAGGTGATGCCCACGGCGGCCGGAGGAATGGGACGGACCTCGGTGCGGATGGCGGCAAACTGGCGGCCGTGCTCGGCCAGAAGCTCCTTGATGACAACTTCGGCGCGCTTCACGCGAGTGGGATCGTACTGGCTTTCCTGGGTGAGCGATACCTTCCGTTCCTTGAAGCGGTCGAGCACATCGCTTTGCGAAACCGAACTGAGTCCCACGTACTTGATTTCACGAATCGTGGGTTTTTCTTTGACGTAGATGTGGATGACCCACCCTTTGGGGGTCTGCTCGCGCTCGAAGCGGATATCGTCGAAATAGCCGGTATTCCACAGCGAGTTGAAGTCGCGTTCCAGGGCGGCCTGGTCGTAAACGTCTCCCGGCTTGGTGAAAATGCGGGCCCGGATTGTCTCAGCAGGGATACGGCGGTTGCCATGCGGGATGGTGTCCACAATCAGGTCCTGCTGGGCCAGGGCGGGAACGGAACACCAGAAAAACGAGGCAACCAGGACGAGCAGTGACAGCAGGCGCCGCGCCACCGCCGCCCGCTGAAGGCGCGTAAGTGGAGCCTTTCCATCGCGTACGACGGCCAGAGCATGGTCCAGAGGATAAAGAATAGTCCGACCCTCAATCGCAAGTAGAAGCGGAATTGGCCATTATACAAGGCAACGCGAGTTTCACGCCAAAGAGCGTCGCGCGGCCGGCGATCATCCCACGTAGTTCCCAACCCGCATCACGGGAGAATCTCTCGGCGGTGCGATGTGGGAGATGAGGCGGTGCGATCGGCTGAGCGCCACACCGGCCGGGATCAGGCGGGCAGGGCGGGTTGGACTTCCACCAGGACGGAATAAAACGTGCCGCCGCCGCCCATGTCGGTGAGCCGCGCGGAGGTCAGGACGTTGATGTTGCGGGCCTGCCCGGTGAGCTTGGCCCAGTTCAGCCGCGCCGCCACCACCCCCGGGCGAGTGGCGCCGTTGACCCGCGCGGTCAGGAGAATTTCGCCGCGGGAATTGAACACGCGCACGCGATCGCCATCCGCAATGCCGCGCGCCTCGGCGTCGGCGGCGCTGATCTCCAGCAGATCGGGATTTTCCATTTTCTGCTGCGGCGGAAGATTGGCGAAGGTGGAGTTGAGATAGTTGTCGCACTTGCGAGCCAGCAGTTCGAGCGGGTAGCGCGCATCGCCGCTGTGACGCGACTCCTTGGGCGGCGTGAACGAGACCACCGGATCGAGTCCTTGCGCGGCGAGTTCCTGGTTGAAGAGCAGCGCTTTGCCGGTGCGTGTCGGGAAACCGTGGGCGAAGGGGAGATAGAAGCGGTTGGGTACCGCGCCTCCGGCGCTCGCCGTCATCTGCTTAACTGACCCACCGCTGCCGCGGTGGGCTAACGAATCCCGCGACTCCGTCGCTGAATTGTCCTGCCGAGGCAGATTCAGGCGGACGAAGTGCTCGCGTTGCAGGCGCGCGCGATCGATGCCCGCCAGGTGCGGATGCGGCGACGACAGCGCCAGATCGATCATGTCGTCCACGGATTCGCGGAAGCACGCATCGCCGAATCCCATGCGCAGCGCCAGCGCGCGAAACAGTTCCACATTGGAGCGGCACTCGCCGAGCGGCTCGATGGCCGGGTTGGAAATCTGGATGTAGTAATGGCCGTAGCCGGTCTGCAGGTCCTTGTGCTCGAAAAAGGTGGTCGCGGGCAGGATGATGTCGGCGTAATCGGTGGTGTCGGTGAAAAACTGCTCGTGCACCACGGTGAACAGGTCAGTCCGCAGCAGGCCGCGCACCACGGAATTGTGGTCAGGATTGACGGCCGCGGGATTGGAGTTGTATACGAACAACGCTTGCACCGGCGGATCGCTCACCACATTCAGGGCGCGTCCCAGCTCGACCATGTTGATGACGCGCGTGGGGCGCGGCATCAGTTCCTCTCCCTTGAGCGCGTTCTTGTTCAGGTTGTGACCTTCGCTGGTGGAGAGCTGCAGTCCGCCGCCGACTTGTTTCCAGGCCCCGACGAGGCACGGCAGCATGCAGACGGCGCGCACCGCCATGCCGCCGTTTTCGCTGCGCTGGACGCCGTAGTTAAGGCGAATGGCGGCGGGAGGCGTGGTGGCATACTCGCGCGCCACCTTGACGATGTCATGGGCGGGAATGCCCGTCCAGAGCGCCACTCGGTCGGGCGGATACTCCTGCACGCGGGCGCGAAGCTGGTCGAATCCGAAGGTGTGCTGCGCGACGTACTCGGCATCGCAGAGGTTCTGGTTAATGATGACGTGCATCATGCCGAGGGCGAGCGCGACATCGGTGCCGGGATTGATGGGCAGATACCAGTCGGCGCAGGCGGCGGTGCGGGTGCGGTAAGGATCAATGACCACCAGCTTGGCGCCGTTGCGACGCGCTTCCTCGATGAAGGGCCAGAGGTGGACGTTGTTGCCGTGGATGTTCGCGCCCCAGGCGATGATGTAGCGGGAGTGCGCGAACTGCTCCGGCTCGGTGCCGAGCTTGGCGCCGTACACCGACTTGATGCCGACTTCCCCGGCGATGGAACAGATGGTGCGGTCCAGTTGCGACGCGCCCAGGCGATGGAAAAAGCGCCGGTCCATGGACGCGCCGTTGAGCACGCCAAGGGTGCCGCCGTAGGAATACGGAAGGATCGCTTCGGCGCCGTGCTGGCGCGCGATCTGCTGGAAGCGGGTGGCGATTTCATCGAGCGCTTCGTCCCAGGAAATGCGTTTGAAATCCTGCTGATTGCAAACGCGTGAGCCCTTGGGGCCGATGCGGCGATAGGGACAGAGGACGCGGTCGGGCGAGTAGACGCGATCCAGATACTGGGCGACTTTGGCGCAGAGAAACCCGCGCGTGACCGGATGGCCGGGATCGCCCTGAATGCGAATCGCGCGTCCGTCCTGAACGGTGATCAGAACGCCGCAAGCGTCGGGACAGTCATGAGGACAAGCGGCGTGGACGACCTTGGTTGTCATAGGCCGGTGTGACAACCAGCATACCAGCACCCCAGCACGCGCAAAAATAGCGCGCGATTGGGCCCCCGCAACCCGCAGGGATAAAACTAGCGATAGCGGTAGTCACAAACCGGACAGTGGAGCGCGAAGGGGTCGCTGTCGAACTCCACCAACTCGGCACTGCACACCGGGCAGAATTCCTGATCTTCAGCGGCAAGGAGGTCGAGTTCGTCGTCCACGGCAACCTCCCCGGAGGAGTCGTTGATGGAGTAGACGGCGAGCGCGGAATCAACATCGTGACGCATGGCGCACCTCCGAATTGGCCTATTGTCCGCTCAAGGCAAGCCTTGCGCTGTAATTTTCGTGCGCCAACTTGAAACGTGAGTTTTATTTTGGGAAAAGGTCGATCGGTCGTTCGGCCTTTCGGTCACTCGGTTCTTCGGTCTATCGGCCTTTGATGGACTGATAGACCGAGAGACCCTACACCGTCATGACTTCTTTTTCCTTGGACTTGCTGAGCTCTTCCATCTTCTTGATTTCGTCGTCGGTGAGGCGCTGGATTTCGTCGAGGGCGCGGCGCTCGTCGTCCTCGGTGATCTTCTTGTCCTTGAGAGTTTTCTTGATTCCGTCGTTGCCGTCGCGGCGGATGTTGCGGACGGCGGTGCGGTGCTCCTCGAGCATCTTGTGCAGGTGCTTGACCATGTCGCGGCGGCGCTCTTCGGTGAGGGCAGGCACCGGGACGCGGATGAGCTTGCCGTCGTTCATCGGGTTAAGTCCGAGATCAGCGGAGCGGATGGCCTTCTCGATGCCGCCGAGCGAACTGGGATCGAAGGGCTGCACGGTGATGAGCTGCGATTCCGGAGCGTGCACCTGCGCGATCTGGTTGAGCGGCATCACGGAGCCGTAGTACTCCACCTGGACGCCGTCCAGCATGTGCACCGAGGCGCGGCCGGTGCGCACCGCAGCCATTTCCTGGCGGAAGTCCTCGACCGCCTTGTCCATGCGGGTCTTGAGCTGGACGAACTGGTCCTTGAGCGCGGGATTCGCGGCCATGGTGGGCTGAGCCATATCGTCTCCGATCAGAACCGGGAATTATAAACGAAGGCTGCGCCGCCGGCTCCAGGCGTCAGGCAACGACCCCCATCCGCCAACGGCGGGCAGATGTGGGGCACCCTAGAACAGTGAAACTGAATCCGTGAGTGCCCAGAGCGGTGTGGAATCAGGCGAGAATTACGAACGCATACGCCGATAAGTTCAATTGAACGAAACGTGCACCGTCGGCCCCGGTTTGAACCGCGACATTGCCCGCGCCCCCGTACAGGAATCTCATGGTTGACCCGTCCGCGTGAAAGCTGGAGTCCACGATGACGCAATCGTTTCGCGGCTGGCCGGAGACATTGTAGGCGACCAGCACTTCCTGCCCGTAGAGCAGGCGCGAAAAGGCCAGCGTGTACGTGGTTCCAAACGGAAAACCGAAGTGCCGGCCATCCCCGGAGATCTGCCGGTAGTACATGCGGCCAAAACGCAGCGGCTCAAGGGTGCGCATGACTTCGGCGATCTTGGCGATCTCCTGGTAGAGGCGGCAGCCGGTATTGAGCAGATTTCGACCCGGCTTGGTTTTGTCGAACATGGCCTCGCGCATCTGATTGTCGCCGCCCTGTCCGGAAAAGCCCTGCTCGTCGCCGTAATAGATGCAAGCGGTGCCGAGGGCGCACAGCAAAAAACCGACGGCGGCGATCACTTGCTCATCGGGAGCGCCGTTAGCGAAGCGTCCAGAAGGTTGCCAAAAGGAATCGTGGTTATCAACGAACCTCACCAGATAGCGACCGATTTCGCCGCGGTTCAGGGCCCGCTGTTGCTGTGCCTGCAAGCGATTGAAGAGCGTCTGCGGTCCCTTGAAGCCCTTGAGCACGTCGCGCAGGGGCGCGTTATTGTCGTCACCGTAGACGCCTTCCGCCAGACGAAAGTCGAGGACGGAATCGAGCCCGAAAAAGACCGTATCGTTGCCCTCCGTCACCGAAGTGTTCTGCCCGATGTAGCGATTGTAGATGTCGTCGTCGGGAGAGGCGACCTCGCCAAACAGGAAAAATCCATGTTTGCCGAGAGCGTAGGCATACTCGCGGAGATTGGAACAGAAGCGTGAACAGGCGACCGCACTCATGTGCTTGACCGCGTCCACGCGAAATCCGTCCACATCGGCTTCGCGGATCCAGTAGCAGTGAGCCTTGATGAGGGCGTTAATGACGGCGGACCCGATCGCATCATCGTCGTGGGCGAAGTCCTTCAAGGTGTCGATGTCGCCGTGTTGCACCTCGGGATCGGCGTCATAATTCCGAATGCGGCCGCGACGGTGATACCAAGTTGGATCGCGCAGCTCGGATGGGATCGGGCGGTCGTTGCGCCTCCAGAAGCCGAAGGGAAACTGCTGGTCGTTGAAATAAAAGTAAGGGTCGTCCCCGGGGTAGGCCCAATTGTCCCCCGAGTGATTGATTACCACGTCCAGGATGATGCGCATCGGCCAGGGCTGCCCGTTTCTGCGGCAGCGGTGGGCAGCGTCGACCAGGTCAATGAGGTCCTGCTTGGCACCGAAATTGGGATCGATATCGAGATAGTTGTTGATGTTGTACCCGTGGTACGCACCGGGATTGTTCTCAAATACCGGAGAAAGCCAGATAGCGGTGCAGCCGAGGCCGGCGATGTAGTCCAGATGAGCGGTTATGCCTTTGATTTTGCCACCGTAAAATCCATCGGGTGTTGGGATTCCGGCCGAGCGATTGGGCTGCAGAACGGGGGTTCGGCTCTGGTCGTCGTGAAAGCGATCGACCATGAGGAAGTAGATGAACTCTTCCCGCCATTCGCGTTCAATGCTGAAGTACTGCTTGCCAGGAACCGGACGGAGATCAATTTGCGAGATCGACGTGGGGGCAGGCATGGGATAACTCCTCCTCGGCCTGTGGAATTCGGATGGTCACCGCTGGATGGGGCCAGGCTGTGGCGATGGCTGCATCAAGCGGAGCCTTCGTACCACAAAATCGCCCAAGCCTGACCAACGACTCTGAATTGTTACGAAATTGGAACAACCAGCGGCTGCCGCGGCATTCAGGCACTCACCAGGGAGCCGATTTTTTCGCCGGTGACGACGCGGCGGATGTTGCCGTGGTGATTGAGGTTGAAGATGATGATGGGAAGGTTGTTGTCCTTGCACAGGCTGATGGCGGTGGCGTCCATCACCTTGAGGCCTTTTTTCAGGACTTCCATGTAACTGATCTGGTCGAACCTCTTGGCGTCTTTGACGACGACCGGATCCGCGTCGTAGATGCCGTCGACCTTGGTGGCCTTGAGAATGACCTCGGCCTTGATTTCCATGGCGCGGAGGGAGGCGGCGGTGTCGGTGGAGAAATAAGGACTGCCGGTGCCGGCGCCGAAAATAACGACGCGCTCTTTCTCCAGGTGACGAATGGCGCGGCGGCGGATGAAGGGTTCGGCGACCTCGTGCATCTCGATGGCGGACATGACGCGGCTGTAGACGCCGCGTTTTTCGAGCGCGTCCTGCAGGGCGAGGGCGTTGATCATGGTGGCCAGCATGCCCATGTGGTCGGCGGTGACGCGGTCCATTTCGCGGGCCTGGTCGGCGAGGCCGCGGAAAAAATTGCCGCCGCCAATGACGATGGCGATCTGTACGCCGAGGGAATGGACGTCCTGGATCTCGGCGGCGATTTCATGCACGCGGATGGGGTCAACGCCGAAGCCCTGACCGGCGGCGAGGGCCTCGCCGGAGAGCTTGAGCAGGATGCGCTTGAAGACTGGTGTAGACATTACAGTTTCAGTTCCGAGTTTCAGTTTCAGGCTGCCAGCTTCTTAGTTTCGCACTACGGCAGGTGCGCTGGAAACTAGAATCTGAAAACCAGTAAGGGCGGCCGCAGCCGCCAGGTCCTTCTCCCTGACGCTTCGTTTCCTCAGCGTCAGGGCCCAGGATTTCGCCTGCGGGCTCCCCGCCTCGGCTGCGCTCGGCGTCACGCCCGCAAAGCGGCTCAAGTTATTTCGCCGGTTCTTCCGGCGAGGCATCCGCCGGTTTGGTGGAGGCGATGGTGGCGCCGGGATCGCCGACCTTGAAGCGGGCGAAGCGGCGGACGGCGATGTTCTCGCCCAGCTTGCCGATCTTGCCGGCAATAAGCTGCGAGACCGTCACCGTCTGGTCCTTGATGAACGGCTGCTCGTAGAGGCAGACCTCCTCGTAGAACTTGCCCATCTTGCCTTCCACGATTTTCTCGACCACGTTGGCGGGCTTACCGGTGGCGGCGGCCTGCGCGCGGTAGATGTCCTTCTCCTTTTCGAATGCTTCGGGAGTGACATCTTCCTTGCGGATGTACTTGGGGTCGCTGGCGGCGATGTGCATGGCGATGTCGTGCACCAACTCCTTGAAATCATCGGTGCGGGCCACGAAGTCGCTCTCGCAGTTGACCTCCACCAGCACGCCGATCTTGCCGCCGGCATGGATGTAGCTGGCGACCGAGCCTTCGCTGGTGGCGCGGGCCGACTTCTTGGCGGCCACAGCCATGCCGCGCTTGCGGAGCACGACGACGGCCTGCTCCATGTCGCCTTTGGCCTCGACCAGGGCGTTCTTGCAATCCATCATGGGAGCGCCGGTCTTGTCGCGCAGCTCCCGAACCTGGGTAGCGGAAATGTTCACCGTACTAGTGCTCATCAGAAGGACCTTTCATGCCAAGCCGAACAAATTTAGACCCGCGCCGGGATAGCGCGCGGGTCGCGAAAACCAGTTTCGAGTTTCAGCTTCAGTTTCAGCGAAACTGACAATCTACTGGGTATGCGCCTCGGCGTGGCGGGCGTCGGGCACGTCGGCCTCGACATCGGCCGGGGCAGGCTGCTTGCGCACGCCGCCTCCCAATACGTCCTCCATGCTGACGTCTTCGCCAGTATCGGCGGCCACTTCGCCGGTGGGTCCGGCGGTGGCGGCGGCAGCGGCTTCGGCCTGCTGCGCGGCCTGGACTTCGGCGACCTGCTTGTCGGTGGCGGCCTGCGAGCCTTCAATCACCGACTCGGCGATCTTGGAAGCGAACAGCCGGATGGCACGCAGCGCGTCATCGTTGCCGGGAATCACGTAATCCACTTCGCTGGGGTCGCAGTTGGTGTCCACGACAGCGACCACCGGAATGCCCAGCTTGCGCGCCTCGCGCACGGCGATCTGCTCCTTGTTGGAGTCGATCACGAAAATGGCGTCGGGCAGGCGCGACAGATCCTTGATTCCGGCAAGGTTTGCCTGCAGGTGCTTGCGCTCGCGCTCGAGCTTGATGACTTCCTTCTTGGGGAGCAGCTCGTAACGGCCGTCGGTGGCCATTTCGTCGAGTTCCTTGAGCCGCTTCACCGATTTCTGAATCGTGATCCAGTTGGTCAGCAGACCGCCCAGCCAGCGCTGGTTGACGTAGTACATATGGCAGCGCTGCGCCTCTTCGGCGATGGCATCCTGCGCCTGGCGCTTGGTGCCGACGAACATCAGGATCTTGCCTTCGGCGGCCATGTCCTGCACGAACTTGGACGCTTCCTTGAACATCTTCAGCGTTTTTTGCAGGTCAATGATGTAAATGCCGTTGCGCTCGCCGAAGATGTACTCCTTCATCTTGGGATTCCAGCGCTTGGTCTGGTGCCCGAAGTGGACGCCCGCTTCGAGCAACTCCTTCATGGTGATGGTAGCCAATCAACCTCCTTATTGGATTGCATCGCGGCGCGGGGCCGCGATTACTCCCGTCCCGCCCAAAGGTGCGAGCGGGGATTTGAAAAACAGTTTCAGTTTCAGTTTCGAGTTTCAGCAAAAGCAACTCGAAACTGATCTCTTGATCTTGAGCCGCATCGTTTCGAGCCGCCAGCCCTTGCGGAAACTGAAACTCGAAACCGAAACTTCTTTAACGCTTCGAGAACTGGAAGCCCCTTCGGCTTCGCTGCGCTCCGCTCAGGGCTTCGGCGCCTGGCGCCTCAGGCCCGGCCAGCGAGCAAATCATCGTTTGCTGAACTGGAAGCGCTTTCTTGCGCCTTTTTGGCCATATTTCTTGCGTTCCTTGGCGCGGGAATCGCGCGTCAGGAAGCCTTCCGCCTTCAGGCGGGCCCTCAGTTCGGGATTGAACACCAGCAGGGCGCGGGCAATACCCATTTTCACGGCGCCCGCCTGCCCGTTGACGCCGCCGCCATTGACGGTGGCGAGGACGTTGAAGCTGCCGGTGGTTTCGGTCAGGACCAGCGGCCGCCGAGCCAATATGCGCTGCGTCTCGGTTACGAAGTAGCGCTCAAACGGCAGGTTGTTGACTTTAAACTCGCCGCTGCCTGGACGAAGAAACACGCGGGCGATGCTCGATTTGCGCCGCCCCGTACCGTAATATTCGACAGTTTCAGCCATGTTAGCTATCAGCTTTCAGCTATCAGCTCTCAGCCAATGCTGTCTGCTCTAAAATCCCTTCGAAAATATTAGCGCCGGTTGCGCTTTGATTCTCACGGGCCAGGGACCCGTGCCACACTACAGTTAAGCCTGCTTGGCGAGCGACAATCCTTCCGGCTTCTGCGCCTGGTGGGGGTGCTTGTCGCCGCGATAAACCTTGAGCTTCTTCGCCATGGAGCGGCCCATCTTGGTCTTGGGCAGCATGCCCTCGACGGCTTCCTGGACCACCAACTCGGGTTTGCGGGCAAAGCGCTTGCGAAAATCCTCTTCGCGGAGGCCGCCCGGATATCCGGTGTAGTGGCGATAGACCTTGGACTCGCTCTTCATGCCGGTCAGGCGAATCTTGTCGGCGTTGATGACGACGACGTGATCGCCGGTGTCAATGAACGGCGTATAGCGCGGGTTTTCCTTGCCGGCGAGGATGCTGGCGACCCGCGTCGCCAGGCGGCCGAGGGTCTGCCCCGCCGCATCCACGACGTACCATTTGCGCGCAATTTCCCCCTGCTTGGGGAAATAGGTAGACATCGGATATCTCCCAGAAAAAAAACGCAAAGAAGACCGCTGGACTATCCTCCGAAACACAGAGGATTCCCTAGGCGGGCAACTGCAGAGTTGCAAACCATAGACTATAGCGGAATCAGGGAGGAACGTCAACGAATCCGGCCCGCAACCACCTCCGGGGCCAGTTCCGCCGGAGGCATGGCACCAGGATGGGAATCGAGCGGCAGATCAAGGCATCCCAAAGGAGCCGTATTGCATTGACAGGCGCGCGGGCGGGCGTAATTTGTCGCTAGAAGATCGTGGGGCCGGAGCGCCGAAGACGGCAAACGAGGAGTTTGCCCTCACCTCTTTCGGGGAAGACCCGGCCCCCACGTAGCTTTTAGCCTTTAGCAATTAGCGGTTAGCTGGTTTCGGCAGGGTTCCAGGTTCTTTTTCCGCTTTGAAGTTTCCTCTCTCCTCCGGTTGGTTGTCTCTCTAGTTTTTTTCTCCTGAATAGCGACGACGGGGAACATGACGATGGGTTGAGGGCATCCGATACAATCAATCGGGGACATACTGAATGAACCGATTGGTGTTTGCCAACCTGGTGCACCGGCCGATCCGGACGCTGATCAGCGTGGTCGCGATCGCGGTGGAGGTCACCCTGATCCTGGTGATCGTCGGGCTGTCCATCGGCATGCTGAACGACGCCAGGGAGCGGCAGGCGGGAATTGGGGCGGACGTGATCGTGCAGCCGCCGGGGTCGTCGTTCCTGGCCGGAGTGACGGGAGCGCCGGTGTCGGTGAAGGTTGCGGGAGTGATTGCCAAGCTGCCGCACGTCGCCGCGGTGAGCCCGGTGGTGATGCAGATGAGCACGTCGGGAACCGTCGAGGTGATCTACGGGATTGATCTGCAGAGCTTCGAGGCGTTGGGCGGCCCGTTCCATTACCTTTCCGGTGGCCCCTTCACCGGGCCTGACACGGTGCTGGTGGACAACTACTTCGCCGAGGCCAACCACGTGACGGCCGGCGACACGATTTCCATACTCAATCACGAGGTGAAGGTCGCGGGCGTTGTGGAGCAGGGCCGGGGCGCGCGCAAAATTCTCCCCATCGAGACACTGCAGACCTGGGTCGGCGCGCAGGGCAAGGCCTCGGTGTTCTACCTGAAGCTCGATGATCCGAAGAATGCGGCGCTGGTGGTGAGCGAAATCAAAAGCGTTCCCGGCATGCAGACCTACAAAGCGCTGACCATGCGCGACTACCTGTCGCTGTTCACCGCCGGGAACCTGCCGGGATTGAAAATCTTCATCGAGGTGGTGATTGGAGTCGCGGTGGTGATCGGTTTCATCGTCATTTTCCAGTCCATGTACACGGCGATCATGGAGCGCACGCGCGAGATCGGGATTTTGAAGTCGCTGGGAGCGTCGAAGCTGTACATCGTGAACACGGTGCTGCGGGAAACCATCCTGCTGGCCATGGCGGGCACGGCCTTGGGCATTGGAGTGAGCTACGCGGTGAGCCACGCGATCCTGGCAAAATTCCCCACGCTGCGGGTGGTGATCCAGAGCAGTTGGGTGGGGTATGCCGCCATGATCGCCATGGCGGGCGCGATCCTGGGCGCGCTGTATCCGTCGTACAAGGCGGCGCAGAAGGACCCGATTGATGCGCTGGCGTATGAATAGGTTTTGGGTTTTGGGTTTTAGGTCTTAGGTTTTGGGTTTTAGGTTTTGGGCCACAGGGTTCGGTGTGAGGCGCGGTTGTGCGGCGGGAGTACAGTGGCCGATTTTCATTTCAGGAGGCCGGTATGAGTGGCACTTATGAGGACCTGAAGGTGTGGCAAAGGGCAATGGAGCTCGTGTACTCCGTATATGAACTCACACAGCGCTTTCCAAAGAATGAACAGTACGGGTTGACGTCGCAAATTCGACGCGCTGCTGTGTCCGTGCCCAGCAATATCGCGGAAGGCAAAGGGCGTCTGACGAATAAAGATACAGTCGTGTTCCTTTGCCATGCGCGCGGGTCGCTGTTTGAAGTGAACACGCAGCTGTTGATAGCAAAACACCTGGGGTACATTGCCGCCGGCGAAGCGGAGAGTACCCAAAGCTTATCGGCCGAGGTTGGGCGCCTCCTAAACGGGCTCATCTCGTTCGCCGCCACAGCCTAAAACCTAATACCCAAAACCGAAAACCTATTGCCGCGGAGCATTTCCGCTGTTGGAGGCGGCGGTGGACGCGTCCTTGTCGAGCTGGACCAGTTGCGAGCCCGGCGGCTGATTGAGGACGAACGCCTCTGGTCAATCGGCGGTCTGGCAGTGACTCACGGCTCCCTGGATGAAGTCGGCATCCCTCACAAGGTCATCTACGGGATGCCCGATGAACCCGGGATTATGGACTCCATCCTCCGTTTCGCCCGCGCCGCGCGTGTGAAGAACCACTTGCGCAGATCTCGTTTCGGCTCGATAGGAGGGCACGGGATGGGGATCTATACCGGGCCGATCGATCCGGCCCAATGGATGAATGAATTTGGCTTGACGGTGGGCTTTTTAGATCAGCAGGAGGTGGTAACCGAAGGAGAGAGCCTCCCACAAGAGTCGATATATGCTTATTATCAAACCTTGCTCCAGGAATATGGCACCGTTCCGGCATACGATCAGGTCACCGAGCGCTCC